>JBJHBB010000022.1:0-10635 GCA_050485265.1 Rhodothermales bacterium
AGATCACCGGGGCGCGGCGATGGCAGTACCTCGGCGCCTTCGGTATTCAGTCCAGCGAGTTGGCGAAGGCTGCCGCGTTGCTGGCCGTCGCGCGTTTTATGGCCTCTGGTCCTGCGCGGTCGGGTAAGCTTCGCTACGCGCTGATGGCCGGTGCGATCATGGCTTTCCCAGCCGCGATCGTCGTCATGCAGAACGACACTGGAACGGCGCTGCCATATCTGGCAACGGTTCCGCTGATCATGTTCTGGGCAGGCGCCCCGCTAAAGCTGATGGCGTTGATGGCGGCTCCCGTGGTGGCAGGCTATTTGGCGATCGTCCAACACGCGGAGGCCGCCCCGTATTACGTATTCATATTCGCGGGCATCTTCACGTTGGCGATCCTCATCGCCACGCGCGACAAGTGGTACACGACAGCGGCTTTTGCATTCACCGGTGTCTTCGGGACGGCCGCCTGGGTTGGCATCACCAATGTGCTGCGTCCTCACCAGGTCAGCCGCGTAATTGCGTTCACCAATCCGGAGGCCTACGCCGACACGGCCGGCTACCACGTCATCCAGTCCAAGCTCGCCATCGGACAGGGAGGACTCTTCGGAAAGGGATTCATGCAGGGCACGCAGACCCAGATGGCGTTCATCCCCGAGCAGTCCACAGACTTCATCTTCACTGTAATCGGCGAGGAGTTCGGATTCATCGGTGCCGTGGTCGTGCTAGCGCTGTTCGCGTTCCTGCTGATCCGGATCGCCTGGGTGGGTCAGCGCGCGGCCCACACCTTTGCGCGAACCTTCGCGGCGGGGGTGTGCGGCATCTTCCTGACGCACGTCATCATCAACATCGGCATGACGATCGGTGTGGTTCCGATCATTGGACTCCCGTTGCCGCTGGTCTCGTACGGAGGGTCAGCATTGCTGGCCAACACCATTTTGATAGCGATCGTCGTCTCACTGTACGCCCGAAGAGACGAGTTCTCGATCTATCGAGCGTGAGCTAGCGCCGGCGGTAGACGGTGCGGTTTCCGTTCGGGTCCGCGAACTCCAGCGAATTGCGGTTCCGGAGCGACACCGTCGCGGTGCCGGGAAGCTCGTCGAAGGTGACGCGGTTGCCGCGTATGCGGCCCTCGAATACGACGCGACTCGTGCCCGCCCGCCGATCGATACCGGAAAGAGTCACTCTTCCATAGGGATTGAAGACGAGCATCCGGCTCAGGGTGCCCGCGCGGAGGTCGCGATCTACGTCCGCCTGGTCCGGCGCGCCGACGGCGTCCCACGCGCCGAGGATGGACGTACCGTCGATCCGCACATCACTGATATCCGGGGATGACACTGGCTGAGGGGCGCACGCGGCCAATAGAAGCAGCAGGGAGGCAGAGGTGAGGGCGGTCAGTCTGGACATGCGAGGCGAGTGGAAGTGGTCGCGGTAGAACGAATCATCGAGCCGCTTCGGTTTCGTGTCCGGTCACGCGTTGCCGTCTCAGGGGGTGAATTCGCGGCGAGACATCGCGCGACCCTGTGCCCTGGAGGAGCGACCCCGCTATCATTCCGCGCTACTTCGAGCAGAGCCCATCATGCAGGACTACCTCACCAATCAACTCCGGACCGCGCTCGCGTCACTGCCCGACCTCCCGTCTGAATTCGACGCGGCGGGCTTCGAGCCGGAGTTTCAGACGCCGAATAACCCCGACCACGGCGACCTGGCCACGAACGCCGCGCTCCAGCTTGCGCGGCCGCTGCGTCGCGCTCCGCGGCAGATCGCCGAGGCGCTCGTCGCAAACCTCGAACTGGATCCCAGCCGGGTTTCGAGTGTCGAGATCGCTGGCCCGGGCTTCCTGAATTTCCGTTTCGCCGGTGACTATCTGGCGGCCGGTGTCGCGCAGATCCTGAAGGAGGGCGATCGGTACGGGCGGACCGATATCGGAGAGGGGAAGCCGGCCATCGTGGAGTACGTCTCCGCCAATCCGACCGGTCCGCTGACGGTGGGCCACGGGCGTAATGCCGTCCTGGGGGACACCATCGCCAATCTGCTCGACTGGACGGGCCACGACGTCACCCGGGAGTACTACTTCAATGATGCCGGGCGGCAGATGCGGATTCTGGGTGAGTCCGTCCGCGCGCGCTACCAGCACCTCATCGATCCATCGCTGCCGACACGGTTCATCGGTGAGGGTGAGGAGCGGGTGGAGGTCCCCGAGTCGTTTCCTGAGGACGGCTACCTGGGAGCGTATATCACCGAGATCGCCGATGCCCTCGTTCGCGAGCACGGGACGAAGCTCATGACGGCCGTCGCAGCAGACGACGCGCGACCGTTCACCGATGCCGCCAAGAAGGCCATCTTCCAGGAGATCGAGGCCACGATGGCGCGCCTCGGCATCCGGATGACCTCGTACTTCAACGAGTACGACCTCTACGAGTCGGGCGCAGTGTGGGAAGTCGTGGAACGGCTCCGCGAGAAGGACCTGGCCTACGACAAGGACGGGGCCGTCTGGTTCAAGACCGGCGCGTTGGGGAAAATCGTCAATGGCGAGCCACAGGACACCGTGCTAGTGAAATCATCCGGTGAGCCCACCTACCGCCTCCCCGACATCGCGTACCACCTCAACAAGCTGGAGCGCGGGTTTGACCGGGTAGTCGACATTTTCGGGGCGGACCACATCGCTACCTACCCCGACGTGGTGCGCGGCGTGGAAGCGCTCGGCGGCGACGCCTCGAAGATCGACGTCCTCGTCTACCAGTTCGTCACGCTGGTGCGCGGCGGCGAGCCGGTCAAAATGTCCACCCGCAAGGCCAACTACGTCACGCTCGACGAGTTGATGGACGAGGTGGGCGCCGACGTGGTGCGCTTCTTCTTCCTCATGCTCAGCCCGGGGACGCACCTCAACTTCGACCTCGACCTTGCGCGGGAAGCCGGCGAGAAAAACCCGGTGTTCTACCTGCAGTACGCGCACGCTCGCATCACTTCGATCCTGGCCAAGGCCGAGGATACCGGTGTCGTTGCGACGGATTCGCCGGATTGGAGCCTGCTCACGCATGACTCCGAGATCGCGCTCATGAAGGTGCTTCTCGGGCTGCCGACCTCCATCATGCGTGCCGCCGAGGCAAAGGAGCCCCACCGCGTAGCGAACTACCTGCGCGACGTCGCCACGTCGTTCAGCCAGTTCTATCGCGATTGCCAGATCGTGGGCTCCGAGCCGGACCTTGCGGCGGCTCGCCTGGCGCTGGCGCGAGCGGCTCGCTTGACGTTGCGCAACGGCCTGGCCGTGCTCGGAATCTCCGCACCGGAGCGGATGTAGCCGTAGGCCCGGAGGTGGCGACAGTGGGGCGTCCGTAGCTTGGAGATCGAAACGAACGCCGTCGAAATGATTCGCAGGACTGTAGCGCTCCTTTCAGTACTTCTGCTGGCCTCGACATCGGTGCTCGGACAGCCTGCGGAGTTCGCGGGCATCGATGAGTACATCGAACAGGGCATCGAGGAATGGGGGATACCCGGCCTTGCGATCGCCGTCGTGAGGGACGACCAGGTAATCTTCGCGCGCGGCTACGGAGTGCTGGCACTGGGTGACGAGCGGGCCGTGGACGAGCACACGCTTTTCGGCGTTGCCTCCACGACCAAGGCGATGACCGCCACCGCGCTGGCCATGCTGGTGGACGAAGGTCTGCTCGACTGGGACGACCGCGTCGTCGATCACATGCCGGAGTTCGCCCTTTCGGATCCGTGGGTAACGAGCCAGGTGACGGTGCGGGACCTGCTCTCGCACCGCGTCGGCGTGGGACGCATCACCGGAAATCGGATCCAGTTCATGACGCACGAGCCGCGCTCCGAGATCATCTACCGGATGCGGTATCACGACTTCGAGCAGCCCTTCCGCTCGGCGTTCGTGTATTCGAACGTGATGTACTCGGTCGCCGGCGAACTCATCCCCGCCATCACGGGACAGAGTTGGGATGGCTTCCTCACCGAGCGCTTATTTCGGCCGCTTGGCATGGAGCGTACGAACACGTCTATCACCCAAATCCAGAATGGCGACAATGCGGCCTGGCCTCATCAAGAGATCGATGGGGAGGTGGTCCGCATCCCGCGTCGCAATTTTGACAACGTTGGGCCATCGGCGTCTGTGAACACGAGCGCCTACGAGATGGCTCAGTGGATGCGCCTCAATCTGAGTGAACCGGGCGTTTTCGAGGGGAATCGGCTGGTGAGCGACGCGCAGATGCGGCAGATGAGACAGGCTCAGACCGCCCTATCCGTGGCCGACCCCTTTACTGGCGGCTGGGCCGCGTACGGTCTCGGATGGCAGCTGCAGGACTATCGGGGTCTCCGCGTCGCACGACACGGCGGCGCGAGCGACGGGATGAACACGAACCTGATGTTGATCCCCGAGCTCGACCTGGGTGTGGTCGTGTTGACGAACACCTTCAACAACTTCATGTCCGCCCTTGGGAACGAGGTCGCCGACCGCTTTATCGGTGATGAGCGTACTGACTGGGCTGGATTGATCCGTGCCGGATACGAGCGATCCCTTGAATCCGCTCTCCAGCGGCGCGCCCGCATCGAGGCCATGAAGGTCTCGGATACCCGGCCCACCCGCGAACTGAATGACTACGCGGGCGTCTACTCAGACAGCCTGTACGGGAGCGTCGAAGTACGGGTCGGGCACGACGGGCTGGAACTCCACTTCTGGGACGACGATACGTTGATCGCCGACCTCGAGCACTGGCACTTTGACACCTTCAGGGCTGTCTGGCGTAATCCGGCGCAGCGAGAGAAATTCGTCTGGTTCGACCTGAGCCCCGATGCGTCGGTTAGGACGTTGAATGTTGAGTTCACCCTTCGGCCCACGTTGCTTCAGGCTGGTATCTACCCGTCCGACTACGCCCGTGTCGTGAGGTTCACCCGCCCGGATGCCCGAGAAGGCATGGCCGGGCACGGCGCCAGATAGCGACGCGCGTCCATTATAGAGCCACTTATGCACGTCACGTTTCAGGGTGAGAGAGGAGCCTTTTCCGAGTTGGCGGCGCGAAGCGCTTTCCCGCAGGCGCGCTTGCAGGGTCTCCCGCGCTTGCGTGACGTAGCTGAAAGTCTCGCGAGCGGCGACGCAGATCGGATAGTCCTGCCGGTTGAAACAAGCGGTGTCGGCCTCGTACAGGAGGCCATTCCAGAGCTGGTCAGGCTGGCGGACAATGGACGGGCGTCGATCGTGGCGGAGCGGTGGGAGCGAGTCCAGCCGGTCCTGCTTGGCACGGCTGAGGCCTCTCTGGACTCAGTCACCAGCATCCTCAGTCACCCCCGCGCGCTGGAAGAGGCCAAGGAACTCCTCAGCAAGCACTTTCCCCACGCACGTCTCGAGGCCTGGGACGATTCCGCAGGCGCCGCGCGGCACCTCGCAACGTCCGGCGCGAGCGACACAGCCGTGATCGCCAGTCCCGAGGCAGGCGAGCTGTACGGACTGCAGCGGCTAGATTCCGACTTTGCCGAGAGTCTGGGCTGGCACACGAGATTCGTGTTTCTCGGCCCTGCCGGTACCAGTGTCGAGGGTGCAAATCGGTCCACGCTGTTGCTCACGCCTTCGCCGCAGGCCCCGAACGCCCTTTTCCGAACGCTGACTGCCTTCGTGGGGCGTCGCCTCGCCCTTTTTCGTCTCGATCAGCTTCCGCGGCCGGGACAGCCTGGACAGTACCGATATCTGCTGGATGTTGAGGGTGACGCCGCCAGCGAACCATTAGCCGCGGCGATCTCGGACGCGCGCGCGTTCTGCGATCGGATCGTCGTTGTCGGCAGCTATATCGGTTCACAGCCGGATTAGGTCGCTGACGCCGTTCAGCCGGTCTATCTTCGCGCGAACAATCAATCGACATCGTGCCGCTCAGTTACACCGTTCGAGAAGGCCTTTCCGGGTTCCAGCGCGCGAAGTTCGCGGCCATTACGGCTACCAGCGCGCTCACCGTAGCGCTGGTGCTGATTGCTCTGTTCGCGTTGATTACGTGGCAGGGCTCTCGCGTGATCGATTGGCTAAGGCAGCGTGTTGGGGAGGTGGAGCTTTTTCTCTCCGATGCGGCCGACGAGCGGCAGACCGAGGCGCTGCGACTGCGCCTGCTCGCCACCTCGGGCGTTGAAAGCGTGGAGTATGTCTCGCGTGACGACGCGACCGAAGCCTATCGCGCGGCTTTCGGTGATGAGGCCGATTTGATCCCCGACCGCGCCTTCCTTCCAGCCTCGTTCCGCGTTCAGATCACCCCGCGATACGCAAACCCGGACAGCCTCGAGAGACTCACCGCCGAGTTTGCCCAGCTGAACCGGGTGGACGACGTGATCTACAACCAGCCTCTGATGGCGCGCGTCCAGCAGAACCTGGGCCTGTTTACCCCAATGGCTCTGGGATTGGGCGCGGTGGTGGTGCTCGCTGCTCTCTTCCTGGTCGGAAACACGATACGGCTGACGGTTTACGCGCGGCGAATGCTGATTCGAACGATGAAACTCGTTGGCGCGACCAACAGCTTCATTCGAAGACCCTTTCTCGTGGAGGGGATCGCGCAGGGTGCCGTTGCCGGCGTTCTGGCGTGCCTACTCATCATCCCGTTGTACGGGTTGATTCTGGACCTAATACCGCAACTCAGGGTCCAGGGCTGGCCAGGGGGTAGCCCCGTCTTTAGCATGGTGGGCATCTTCCTCACCGGCATCCTACTGGGATGGCTCGGGTCGTGGATCGCCGTCCGGCGATTCATCCAGAGTGTGAGGATTGAGGGATAAGCAGTCCGAGGCGGAGCGACGACCGCTAGTGGGTGAACCGAACTGGTAGATCACGGTTGAAGGCGGGCCCTTCCACCTCAGCCGCTCACATATGTCTGACCCATCTTGGGGGCGGCGCCTCGGCCGCTCAGTTACCTCCCCTTTCCGCCGTACGATGGCGGACATACGCGATCCTGAGCGCTCGCGTGGTGCCCGTGCCCTGACGGCGTTTGCGGCGGCGTTTACTCTACTAATGCTGGTTCCGGCAGCGATGGCGATCTACGTCATCATGCTCGTTCCCTCGGCTCCCTCTGCGGCGGAGCTGCAGCGAGCGACGGCCGCGCAAGCCTCGATCGTGTTGGCCGCTGATGGTTCCGAGATCGCGCAGTACGAGAGATCGAGCAAAGTGAGGGTCCCGCTGGATTCCATCGCACCGGTCTTTTTGGACGCCTTGCTGGCCGTCGAGGACCGTCGATTCCACAAGCACAAGGGCATCGACTGGCGACGAACCGCAAGAGCCGGCCTTCGGACGGCGAGCGGGAGAATGGAGGGAGGCTCGACCATCACCCAACAGCTCGCGCGAAACCTCTATCCCGATGAGATTGGTCGCACCATCTCGGTCAATCGCAAGATCAAGGAGGTGGTCGCGGCGCGCCGTATCGAGCGCTCTCACTCGAAAGAGCAGATACTTGAGGCGTACGTTAACACGGTTCCTTTCCTCTACAACGCGTTTGGTGTGGAGATGGCCGCCCGCACATACTTCGGCAAGGACGCCGACGAGCTCGACACCAACGAGGCCGCGACCCTCGTGGGAATGCTAAAGGGCACCAGCTACTACAACCCCGTTCGTAACCCGGAGCGCTCGATCAACCGCCGTAACCTGGTGCTGGATATCATGGCAGAGCAGGGTCACTTGACGCCTGTTGAGCGTGATTCGCTGGTGGAGCTGCCGCTGGAGCTTGACTTCAGCCGCATCGACGGTCCGCCTAGCAGGCATCCTCACTTCACGCGCTATGTCCGCGAGTGGCTGTCCGAGTGGGCCGACCGCCACGGGTACGACGTATACCGCGATGGATTGGTGATCCATACGACTCTAGAACCGACCTTGCAGGCCGCGGCCGAGCGCGCAGCCCGCCAACGGGGTGACGCCCTGCACCGAGCCGCGGGCGCGGAATGGGCCGACGCTTCCGGACCCTTTGGTGCCCTGTTCGCGCGTAATCCGGCACTCGAAGAGAAGGGCATCAAGCGAAGCTCGATGTATCGCGAGTTAGTGGCCAGGGGACTGTCCGATCAACAGGCGCTGGACTCGATTCGCGCGGATCGCGCCCTGACCGACTCGCTCCGGCAGATGGCGGTTCGACTGGAGACTGGTTTTGTCGCTGTCGAGCCGAAGACCGGTTATGTGCGCGCCTGGGTTGGCAGCCGGGACGCATCGATCGTGCCTTTTGATCACGTCTCGCAGGCTAAGCGGCAGCCAGGAAGTGTCTTCAAGCCGTTCGTGTTCGCCGCGGCTCTCCAGCGCGGCTTCCTGCCTGGCGACACGTTCGTTGATGAGCGCAAGGACCTGCACGTCGATCGCAACCGGGTGTGGAGTCCCACGAACGCGGGCGGTCACTACACCGGGGGTCCGATGACCCTCACCGAGGCGCTGGCGTACTCCAAGAATACTGTCACCGCGCAGCTGATGATGGAGGTGGGTCCCACATATGTGGCGTCCCTCGCTCGGGATGCAGGTGTGCGGGAGAGTCGGCTGGAGCCGGTGCCCAGTCTGGCGCTCGGCACGTCAGACGTGTCGTTGCTGGAAATGGTCAGTGCGTATAACACGTTCGCATCGGGGGGCGTCTACCACCCGCC
Organism: Rhodothermales bacterium; assembly: GCA_050485265.1. GTDB lineage: Bacteria > Bacteroidota > Rhodothermia > Rhodothermales > JANQRZ01 > JBJHBB01. Next base: position 8,572 of record JBJHBB010000022.1, read on the forward strand.
CGTGCCCGTCACGCGCATCGAATCGAAATCCGGCCGCGTGCTAGCAGAGTTCGGCAGCGGGGGTGAGCGGGCCATTCCGACCGACGTCGCGCAGGTCGTGACCTTGATGCTCGGCGGCGCAGTCGATCGCGGTACCGGGCGCCGCATCCGTGGCGAGTTCGGCATCTCGGCTGATGTGGCCGGAAAGACGGGCACGTCTCAGCGCGGCGCCGACGGCTGGTTCATCCTCATGCACCCGCGGCTCGTGGCAGGTGCGTGGGTGGGCTTCCCTGAACCGTCGAGCACCTTCCGTACTAGCACACACGGGCAGGGAAGCAGCAATGCCTTGCTGGTGGTCGGGGACTTCTTCCGCGAAGCCGTTTCCCACCTGCCGGATGCGCGGTTCGAGGTGCCCGTTCGCTATCAGGATCGCGAGGCCATCTGGGCTCAATCACGCTCGTGGTACGACGATTACGACTTCGACCTGCTGCTCGAAGGCTTCGACGACTACGCCTATTCGGCCGACGACCTCGACTTCGAGGATTGGGAGCCGGACTATGATCCTCTTGACGACCTGAATGGGGATGGCTGGGGTGACGTCAACGGTGATGCTACGGATGACATGTCGGACGATGATTTCGTCGGTCCGCCGCAGGACGGCGCCGAGGACGATTCGCCGGAATCCGCTGATCCGGAGGACGACGAGCCTCCTACGGCCGTCCAGGAGCTTTACCAGCGCGCTGGTGAGGAACTAGATGAGGATCTCCGAGACAATGGCAACGGCAACGAGGAGGGTTAGCCTAAGTCGCCCGATGGACCATCTTTCACCCTGATTCGTTGAATCAGTGTTGTTCCACGCTGCGGCCCAAGCTCCGGTAGCCAGGGTCGCCGGGTGTAACTTGTCGTGCTACCCAACCCCCATCCGATGGCCCTCCGAATCTTCGGCGACCGACCCGCCTCCGAGCAGCGAGCGCAAGAGATCGAGCCCGGTGCAGCCGCGCGTATGCCTCTGCCTGACTTCCTGCAGCGGTATGCTGACACGCTGCGTCGCGTTTTCCGTCGGCGCGCCGACGCAGACCAGATCGCCACGCGCCGCGGCATGCCGCCATTCGTGATGCGCGAGGTACTGTCGGCCGGACCACTCTCGGCCTTCGTGCCCAAGGAATACGGCGGGCGCGGTGGCGACATTCGTGAGGCCCAGTCCGTCCTCGAAATCTCATCGTACGAGTCGATGGCGCTCGGCCTCATGATGGGCATCAGCGGTGGACTGTTCGCCCAGCCGGTCGCCAAGTACGGAGACCCAGCCATGCGCGGGCGGGTGCTCCGGAGGCTCGCCAGCGGTGAGGCAATGGGTGGCCTGATGATCACCGAGCCAGATTATGGCTCGGACGCGCTAAGCATGCGCACCAACTGGATCGACGACGGCGAGCGCTACCACATCGCCGGCACCAAGCACTGGGGTGGCCTCACGGGCTGGGCCGACTACTGGCTGGTGACCGCCCGGCAGCGCAGCGCTGCCGGTGAGCTCGCTCGCGACGTGGACATCTTCGTGTGCGCTCAGGACGACGCGGACCAGCACATCGAGGTCGAGGAGTACTTCAACAACCTCGGGCTTTGGGCCATCCCGTACGGACGCAATCGCCTGGACTTGCACGTGCCCCGCACGCACCGCCTCCAACCCAAGTCGACGGGCATCACCATGCTACTGGATTTGCTGCACCGCAGCCGTATGCAATTTCCGGGGATGGGCCTAGGGTTCGTGCGCCGCATGCTCGACGAGGCGCTGGACCACTGCCGCGAACGGCTCGTCGGTGGCCGACCACTGATCGACTACGACCAGGTCCGCGCCCGACTGGCCAAGATGCAGGCACAGTTCTCCGTCCTCTCGGCTATGTGTCTCTACACCGCCGAGAACGGCGGCGTGGATCGCGACCTCTCTAAGGAGTCCATCCCCGCGAACGCAATCAAGAGCGTCTGCACGGACTATATGCAGAGTGCTGCGCAATCGCTGCTCCAGCTCGTCGGCGCCAAAGGCTACCGCGTGGACCACATCGCCGGGCGCGGCGTGGTCGACAGCCGGCCGTT
>JBJHBB010000022.1:10645-11611 GCA_050485265.1 Rhodothermales bacterium
AAGCTGGTCGAGCTCGGTGAAGCCCTCGGTCGGATCGTCTCGCTCGACCTGACGCTCAGCTTGGGTGATCGGGGCTTCCGAGGCGAACTCGTCGCTTCGACCGTCGACTCCCTCCGAAACGAGATCGAGACGCGACTGGCCTCATTCAGGCAACTGAGAATCGCCGAGGTGGTCGAGAGCTACGTCGAGGAGAGCAGCTGGTTGGACCTGGTCGCCCCCCGGCCAACGGCGCCCGTCGCGCAGCGGTCCTGACAGATCTGACGGGATTGGAACGCGGCGCGTAGGGCGTGGTGTATCACTCGTTCACCCACGCTCGCTATGCTCGACGACCTGCCAAACGGCCGCGCGCCCGTTATCGTGGATGGCTGTCGGACGCCGTTTCTGCGCTCAGGAACTGATTACGCTGATCTCCGCGCCTACGACCTGGGCCGCATGGCCATCCGCGGGCTGCTTACCAGGAGCGACGATGACCTGGCGGAGAAAGTCGACCGCGTGATCCTGGGCACCGTCGTTCACGACGTCGACACGCCGAACGTGGCGCGCGAGGCCGCACTTGCCGCGGGTATTCCGGCCCGCGTCCCCGCGAACACGGTCTCGCTGGCCTGCATTTCCAGCAACCAGGCTCTCGCCGACGCGGCCACGGCCATCGCCAGCGGCCACGCTCAGCGTGTGATCATTGGTGGGACCGACACGCTCTCGGACCCGCCAATCCGCTTCCAGCGAGCCGTTCGCCAGCGGCTCTTCCAGGCTCAGAAGGCACGCGGCCCGGTTGACTACGCGAGACTACTCAAGGGGCTGTCCCCTGGGGATCTATTGCCAGATGCACCATCGATCTCCGAGTTTTCCTCGGGTCTCTCGATGGGTCAGAGCGCCGAGAGGCTCGCGGCGATGTTTGATGTGTCTCGCTTCGACCAGGACGAGTTCGCCCTGCGATCCCACCATCTGGCCGCCAGGGCCTGGGAGGAG
>JBJHBB010000022.1:11621-12247 GCA_050485265.1 Rhodothermales bacterium
GTACTCGGATCAGGTCGAGCCTGCCATGGTGGCGCCGCGTTTCAGGCCGATCGCACGCGACAACGGCTTTCGGGCGGATACGTCCCTTGACAAGCTGGCAAAGCTCAAACCCGCATTCGAGAAACCGTACGGAACGGTGACCGCCGGGAATGCCTCTTTTCTCACCGACGGCGCCTCGGCGCTGCTGGTCACGAGCCGGGAAGCGGCCGAGGCAGATGGACTCAAACCCTTAGCCGCGATCAGAGACTGGACCTTCACCGCGCTCACCCCGGATGAACGATTGTTGTTGGCGCCGGCCCTGGCCATCCCGCAATTGCTTTGGCGTGCCGGCGTCGAGCGCGACCAGATCGACGTTTGGGAGCTGCACGAAGCCTTCGCCGGACAGGTCCTGGCAGTGCTGCGCGCACTCGAATCTCAGTCTTTTGCCGACGAGCACCTGGACGGCAATGTGTTCGGCGAGATTCCGATGGACCGACTGAACCTCTGGGGAGGGTCACTCGCGCTCGGCCATCCCTTTGGAGCCACAGGTGCTCGCCTGGTCATGACGGCTGCGCAGCGCCTGCGCGAAGAGGGAGGGCGCGTTGCCGTGGTGGCCGCTTGCGCTGCGGGTGGGCACGGCCACGCCG
>JBJHBB010000023.1:0-3189 GCA_050485265.1 Rhodothermales bacterium
GGTAGCCGCCGCGCACCGCGAACAGGTCGTTGTAGGTGTACTCCAAGCCGAAGTGAAGGCGCTCGCTGAAGTCGTTCGTGTTGATGGCCTCGACGCTGCCCACGACCCGGTGCATGGGGTCGGCCTCCACGAAGGCATCGCTTCCCAGCAGGTTGCCTGCCACGCCGATGCGAAAGACGAACGGGAGGTCGTATCCCTCACTTCTATCAGAGGCATCCCCCATCCAGTTCACCGAGCCCGAAAAGTTCTGGGCGGCCATCGCGAGTGTGATTCCACGGAAGCCGACGTCGTAGAACGAGCCCACGTCAAAGGCCACTGCGCCGGCACTGTATTCCCAGAGTGTCTCGTGGAGGTACTTGACCCCGATGCCGATCGCCAGACGGTGGGTGAACTCCCGGGAATAGTAGGCCCCGAGCATCATGTTGTTGCCCGAGAACATGTTGCCCGTGCGTCCGTCAGCCTGGCCGTTCAGGATTGCTTCGGGGATGTCGCCATAGTCGAGTGCCGCAGCTGACAGCGCGAAGGTGCCCACTCCGCGTACCCGCGTCCCCACGGCAGCACCGACGTAGTTCATGTCGGCCAGCCAGCGTGTGTACGAGAAGCCAACCTCAAAGCTCTCGATCCCGGATATGCCAGCCGGATTCCAGTACACCGCCGAAATGTCGCGCACCAGCGCCACCGAAGCCTCTCCGAGTGCAGCCTGCCGGGCACCCACGCCAATCTTCAGGAACTGGAAGCCCGTGCGGCCGCCCTTGTTGAAGCCGTCGTCGTCGCCGAGATCCTGAGCCGCCGCCGGCCAGGCGAACACGAGCAGCAGCGCGAGCACGCCGAGGGCGAGGTGCCGGCAATATGGGCGATGGTCGAATGGGGAGGTATACATGTCAGCTCTCGTCATCGGATGATCATCAGCTTGCCGGTGAGCCTGCCGTCCACGCCCTCGGTGTCGGAGCTGACGTGGAAGATGTAGAGGCCGGGCGCGACGATCAGGCCGGAGTCGCTCTTCTGGTCCCAGGCGTTCGTTCCTGAGAGGTTGCCGCGCGAATCAGGGCCGTGGGTGAGCGTCCGGATGAGGTCGCCCGCGATGGTGTAGATGCGGATGGTGGCCCGCTCCGGGAGGTTCCGAAACTCAATCGTCCGCTCACCGAGCTCACCGGTGGTGCCGAACGATCGCTGAGGATCGTTGTAGACGTAGGGATTGGGTATGGCGTAGACGTCGAACGACTCCACCGGGCCTGCCACCGCGCTGGTCGGTGCTGAGCGGTTGTAGTCGCCAGAGACGAGCTCGGGAAGGTCACTGACCACCGTCCCATTGGCAGACGTCCACGCACGGGGAGTGCTACTGTAGGCCGCGACGTAATAGCCGTAACGCCGTCCGAACTCAACGTCTTCGTCCACGAAGCTGTACCGCCCGAGCTCGGAGTCGAAGTACTGAGCGGCCTCTGCGATCGGGATATCTGCGATTTCGTTCCAGAAAGCCCCTCGGAGTGCTGGCGGCTCGCCATCGGAGGTGAACTGGAAATCCTGTGTCCGATAGATCCGGTAGCCAGAGAGGTCCTGCGAGCCATCGTAGAAGACCGCACCCGAACCGTCGGCCAACGAAACCACCTCGGCGACGTCGTCCCACGTCACGGCGATCGAGGCGATTTCGGTTCCCACGGAGGCGTTAACCGCATCGGTGTCCGGGGCCGGCGGCGGCGGCGGCACGTGTGCGGCGAGCGGCATACCGTCCACCGAAGCGCCCATGCCCCACGACACGGCGTTGCGGGCGTTTTGGGCGTTCTCGTACACCGCGTCAATCGTCGCCTGAGGGAAGAGCCCATCAGGGTCTCCAGCGACCACCGCTGCATAATCCATGACCCCCGCGACCTGCGCCACCACGATTCGGACCTGGTGCCCCGGCGGCATGTTGTAAGGGCCATACGAATAGGTGTAGAAGTTCATCCGGTTGCCCTCGTTGCCGAGTCCGGACTGCAACCCTGGCGTCGACATGAGCTCGTAGAAGCCCCGCTCACCCCGCGTGCCGCGGGTGAAGAACTCGAAGTCCAGGTCCTGTCCTTGGAACGTGCCTCCCTTGTGGCTGTCGATCCGCAGGACGTCGGGCGCGGCTGAATTTGGGTTCGAGCCCTGTGCGGGGTCGGCGTAGAGCGACAGCCATCCGAAGCCAGCCGGGCTCTGCAGCTCGGGCCCGAAACGCTGCTCCCATGCATTGTTGTCCTTGATGCAATAGGGATCCCACGGCGTGGGCTCTACTCCGCCGTTGTAGTTGTACGAAAACGCGAGTGTGTTGTCATCGCTCAGGTGGTAGAAGTCGTGGTAGGAGGCCGGCTCCCAGCCGAAGGCGCCGGCCTGCACGGCATTCAGGTCGCAGTGAAAGTTGATCTGACTCTTGGTCGAGACCGAGATCCCGCTATGAACCGCGAAATAGACGTTTTGCAGGGTCTGCTGAAAAGCCTCCGGGTTGGGGACGGTAGCGTCAACGAGCGTAGAGACGATGTTGCCCGTGTTCTCGAACGTATAGTCGTAGATGATGAAGTCCCGGTAGCCGGGGAAGCCCCACACGTAGGACCTGCGCGTTACGGTGATGCCCAGGTTGGTGTCCCACGTGGCCTCGGTCCACTCTTCCGGCAGCAAGGGGTTGTGGTCGGGAGCCTCGACGTAGTTGGTCCGAAGCTGCATGCTGGGGAGTTCGTCCCAAGCCATCCCCCAGAGACCCTGCTGCACGTTGGAGAGGTAGACCTCGTAGGGCTTCGGAGTGGGTTGGAAGTCAGGGGGTGGACCCGGCACCATCACGTTTCGCGCGCCGATCCAGAGCCCGCTCCGGAAGTTGTGCATGTTCGCGTTGGCGAACGTATTGACGGCGTTGAACTCGCCTCCGGTAGGGTGCACGAAGCCGGTGAATCCGGGATACATCCCCAGTGGCCTCGGCGTCAGAAAGTCCCACGCTCCGAGGTCACCGATCATGCCGTAGTTCCAGATGCTCTCCCACAGGTGGCCCCGACGGTGAACCACGACGCCTTGATCCTGCGCCAGGACCTCCTCAGCGGCACCCATCAAGCAGGCAGCCACGACGAGACCCACAAGCCACGTCCTTACGTGCCGTCGTTTGGTTTTGTGTACGTCAAGAGACATGTATCCGGTAGCGCGTAGTAGTCGAAAGTGATGCCGAAAAGGACCAGTCGCGGCAGGTTG
>JBJHBB010000023.1:3199-7021 GCA_050485265.1 Rhodothermales bacterium
GCGGTAGAGAGCGACGTCGAGAAACGGGACACCGTTTGCATCCACGGCAGGCAACTCGGAGAAGCCGCTCTCCACGAAGCGCTGCTGATCAGCCCGCGAGGCGCGCTCGATGGCCGGGAAGAACAGCCAGCGCTGATTGAAGAGGTTCGTGATCTCGACGTATGGGCTTACGCGTCCCACCCCACCCGGCAGTTCGATCTGCTTACGTAGGCGCAGGTCGGCCGACATGTCAGGGCTGCGCATGTACTGCTCCCCATCGAACAGGAAGTAGTCGCCCCGTAGTTGACGATTGGGGAAGTTGGCGCGGTAGTCAAGCGCAGCCGAGATTCCGCCCAGGACGCTCCCAATGGCACCTTCCCAGGTAGTGGGCGTCTGGTAATACAGACCGAGCTTGGCGCGAGGGTTGTTGTGCTGGATGAAGTCGCCGCTGGACGCGAAGCTTGGGCCATCCGGGGAGATGTTTACCGGATCCCCGCTCCGGCCAAGAATGCCTATCTGGGTCGTGACGTTGACGTAGCCGGAGAGCGTCCCGAAGTGGTAGGTGGCCGGCACCTTGCGGAGTGAGATCTCGAATCCGCGGACATCAGCGTAGTCACCATTTCCATTGGTGAAATACGTCCCTCCAGTTTCAGTCTGGACCGTGATGGTCCTTACCGTATTGCGTATGTCCTTGTAATAGCCGGTGGCTGTCAGCAGGAAATAGTCCCAGAAGTTGCGCTCGATGCCCACCTCGTAGGCGATCGTCTTCTGTGGGCGAAGGTTTCGGTTGGCGAGCACCCACGGAAGGCCGCTGTCCTGGACGGTGAACGTATTCAGGCTGCCGCCCACGAAGCCTGTCCCCTCCCCATAATCGTTGAAGGGCGGGCGCTGAAAGAAGTGACCGTACGAGAAGTGCAGCTTCGTGCGGTCGTCAATGGGATGCGACACGCCAAGGCGGGGCGAAATCTGGGCGTACAGCCGTGTGCGCCGACGCTCGTCCTCATCCTCGAACGGGGCGAACACGTTCGTATAGAGCGTGTCGTTGGCGTTGTAGTAGTCGAGCCTCAGGCCTGCATTGACGATCAGCCCACCGTACTCAATCTTTGTCTGCGCGTAGGCCGCCCCCTGGTAGGGCCGATAGACGCGATCGTCGAAGCGGTCCGGAAACTTGGCCTGATTGAAGTGGTCCAGGATGTAGTACGAGAAGTCCGCACCAGCTTTGACGGCAAAGGTGCGGTTCAGCTGCGAGCTGATGCTGGCATCAACGGCCCACTCGGTGTTGTCGGAGTCGTACTGGAAGTAGTAGCCCGTCGTGTTGAAACCGACAGGGTTGGCGTAGTTGGCACCGGGCCCTACGCCGCGAACATGGCTCTCGGTCGGACCACTCGCATCGAAGCCGAGCGGATCGGAGGGAAACGGGAATACCTGTCGTAGCGCCTGCACGCGGGCGAGGCGGACCTCGTAGAGCGTTGACGCCGACAGAGCGTGAGCGTACTGGATACTCTGTCCGTTCGTCCTGGAGAACGGCAAGCCTGCGAAATCGTAGTGTGCATACCGACCCCTCGGACCGTAGGTCAGCGCCCACCAGGGGTCGTTGTAGAATCCCCAGCCGGTCTCCTCCTGCCCGTAAAAACCTGCAAACACCAGCTTGCGACCGCTGCCAAGCGGGACGGCGACTTTCAAGTTGCCGTCGAGGTATTCACCACGCTCACGGTAGGCGTTGCCGTAAAGCGGCGGCTCCGACCGGTACTTGAGGGTGCCGTAGAACGTCGCTCCGCCGGCCATCGGAATTGGCCCGCCAAGCCCGACCTCTACCTGGTAGGTCGGTACCTCTGTGTAATTGGTGAGCGGAGCGTGCGTGTTCAGGTAGTGCTCATAGGCCTCTTCCGGCGTCCAAATGCTCCGCGGATCGCTCCCCATAATGCCGTTTGGATCGACCCACTGATCCGGATTCTCGATCCACCACTCGAGGTGGCGGGCATTTGAGTTCTCCCAGTACTGAGAGGCACTCTGGTCGTAGAACGCAGTCCCCCAGTGCCGCACACCCGGCGGTGTCACGCGAGTGTCGACAAAAACCTCGTAGCGGTCGGGGTTGCCCTCCTTCGTGATGACGTTGATGACGCCCGACTGTGCCTCGCCGTATTCGGCATTGAAGGTGCCCGTGATGACCTCCAGCTCTTCGATGGCTGACAGGTTGATCCGGGTATAAGGATCGTGGTTCAGAGGATTGCGCGCGCGCGCGCCGTCAACCATGAATGCCACCTCGTCGAGCGTGCGGCCACGCACGGTGATCTCTCCGTTCTCCACATCGATGGATGGAAGCGAAGTCAGCACCTGACTCAAGTCGGTCGTTGGCCGCGTGACGACCTCTTCAGAGCCGAGCCGGGTGACGGTCGCCGTCTGGTCTAGCTCAACCAGCGGCCGCTCGGCAGTGACCACCACCTCACCTTCGGCCTCGAACACGGCCTCGGGTAGCTCGAAGTCGATCGTGACCGTCGCGCCGGGCGGTACGTGGATGTCCACCACCGTGACCGCGTCGTAGCCGATGTAGCTCGCGCGAAGATCATACGTGCCAGCCTGAAGATTCGCGATGTAGTAATAGCCCTGCCGATCGCTGGCCGTACCGAGGCTTGTGCCCACGATTACTACGTTGACACCTGGAAGGGGGTCGCCCGTGGTGGCGTCGGTGACGACACCGTCGATCTTACCTCGGGCCTGCCCGAAAACGGCTGGCGCCGCAACGGCCAGCAGGAGCGCGGCCGCCCCCAGATAGCGAGCAAATCGTCGAAGTCGAGTGCGAGACACTGTAGTCATGGTTGCTGGTGGTTGCTGCTCTTGCGATGCTCACGCAGCGCCGTTGAATGTGACGACACCCTTGATGAAGTCCTCGGCCTTGACCGAAGCGAGTTCAAAGCCTCGGTTGATCTCGCTCAGGTCGAACCGATGCGAAACCAACGGGTCCATGTCGAGATGGCCGCGCTCGATCAGACCCATCCCGAGGCGGATGCCCTCGACATAGACGCGGGGGTCGCGGGTGTGTCCGTTCACGATCTGGAAGGCCATCCAATTCCAGTGGCCCCAATCGACACTCCTCGACGCTCCTTGATGGAAGCCAAACACCTCGAGTTTGCCCTCCATGCGAACGACCTGAGACACGAGGTCGAGCGTGGCTTGAACGCCCCCGGTCTCGACACCAATGTCGACACCTCTGCCCCCGGTGAGATCGCGCACTGCCTCGGCGGCCTCGTCGGGGAAATAGGTGTGTGTCGCACCAAGTTCACGGGCAAGCGCTAGCACGCCGGGGCGCCTGTCGACGGCGACTAGCAATCCTACGCCGCGCGACTTGAACACCTGTAGCATGATCAGTCCCATGAAGCCGCAGCCCACAAGACAAACGCTATCGCCGATCTCAGGGGCCGCCTTCCGGACGCCGTTCACCGAGCAGGCGATGGGCTCTCCCAGGGCATGTTCAAACGAGGTCGAATCGGCAAGCGGCACCGCCCAGCCCGCAGGCACGGTGATGTAATCAGCGTAACCCTTGCCTTCAGCATAGAGCACGACGCGGTCGCCTTCGCGAAAACAGTCAACGCCGCTTCCAACTTCGTCAACAACCCCAGCTACCTCGTGACCCAGAAAGCGCGGGTACTCAAGCGAGGGATTGTGCCCGAGAAACATGTCCACCTCGGAGGTGCAGATCCCGCAGACGGCGGCCCGAACGCGGATCTCGCCGGGACCAACGCTGGGGAGCGGGCGATCCTCGATGACGAAGCGTTCACACACAACCTCGCACTCATGGCCCGCTTCTGCGAAGACCGTCAGGTCGTGCTCGCGCCCCACGGCAAG
>JBJHBB010000023.1:7031-11941 GCA_050485265.1 Rhodothermales bacterium
GTGGGCCGGAGGCGGCGTACCGCCCCCGGCCCCGTGGTGGGGGTAGGTCAATCGATGCGCATCATCGGGTGCGTTGCGACGGTCTGACCGTCGACGGTTAGCCGCACCATGTACATGCCACTGGCCAAGTCCCCGGTTTGCAGCAGGATCCGGCTTTCACCTGCCGGCTGGAATCCGGTCTCGAGTACGCGTACCTGGCGTCCGAGCAGGTCGTAGAGCGCGAGTTCCACCTCACCGGCCCGCTCGAGCTCGTAGACAAGCGTCGTGGACGAGCGGAACGGGTTCGGGAAGTTGGTGCGGATGGCTGAAGCGCTGGAGCCGTCTGCACCGCCCTCGTTGGAGAGAAGACCTACGAACTCCAGGGAGCCAAAGCTGTCCGTTGAGTACGTGACGTCACCTCCGGCCGACGGCGTCGAGCGTGCCTGCCACGAGAACCACGCGTAGGTGCACTCAGGCTCAGCGGCGCACATTTCGATATCGGAGGCTGCCCCTCCAACATTGAAGCCGATTCTGTTGCCCTCGGCAATCTGCTCTCCGAAGATGGCCATCTCGATGCTCCATGTCTGCATGGCCGCATCGACCACTATGACCCCGTCCACGTACCCGGCGTCGACCGGATCGACCGTTATCTCCGGATCGCCAAAGGGCTCACCCCAGTTCAGGGTAAGGCCTCCGAAGTGCGGGTTGATCTTGTAGGTCACTGGCCCCTGATCTGGAGCGTTCCACGGCCAGCCCGACCAACTGCTGTCAACTTGCCCGTCGCCCTCATAAGTGAGGTCGACGCCCACGAGCACCTGATTGGCGTCCCACGGGCTGCCCGACGGCGGGTCGAATAGCATCGGGATCGCGTGCTCCGAGTGAATGAATAGGTACAGGACGCCTTCGTTATAGAGCATCTTGGCCGTTGACGTGAGATCCGGTACCTCGGGGTCGCCCCAGCCCGGGTAGTAGCCCGAGTTCCAGAAGTTGGTCAGGCTCACCTCCGGTGCGTTCTCCCATGCCTCCTCATTCGCGAAGCCATCCAGCTCGATGGTGCCTTCGTAGCGCGGTACCTCTTGGACAACACCGGTCCCGTAGCCGTCGCCGGGACCGCCAGTGAGGTTGAGGCTCACATATCCACGGGCGTCAGTCATCACACCGCCGGCCCACTGGCAGTTTGCGTCCAGTTCGCAGACGGAATATGCAAACCAGCCCCACTCGTGACCGGGCGGGTCAGACCCTACCGAGCCAGCCGCGTTAAAGCCTATTTGGGCTCCATTGACGATTTCGGCTCCATGAATCGCCATCTCGACTACGTAGACGTAGTTCTCCTCATCCACGATGATGGCCGCATCGACATAACCTGCAGCGACTGGATCGATCTCTTCGCCCCAATCGAGCGTCACGCCGAACGGATGGGCCGCATTGATCTTGTAGGCCACAGGGCCCAGGTTGGGTGCGTTGCCGGGCCAACCCGCCCAACTTTCGTCGATCTGATCATCACCTTCGTGAGTCAAATCGACGCCAAAGATTAGCGTGCTGCTTTCCCAGTAGGGATCCGTGTTAAAGAAGAGCTCATGGTTGAGCTGTTCGATGTACGCGTAGATGTAGAGGGTGCCGTCACGCCAGAGTAGCCGGGCGTTTGCCTCCACATCGGGAGTGTCCGGATTGCCGTAGCCGTCGACCCAGCCCGCCTCCCACACCTCAACCAGGTCGAGGTAGGTGGCAAAGCCCCAGTCGGGCTCGTCATCAATACCGTCGATGACGATCTCCCCTGCTGCGTAGGGCACGTCGATTACTTCTCCCGTGCCATACTGCGCCTGCGCAGGGAGCGCGAAGGCAAGAACACCGGCTGCCAGAAGCAGCGGTGCGAGTGAGTAGCATTTAGGTCTCATGGTGAGCACCTCGCTTGGTGGTTTGGGGATAAAACTGGCTGGGTGGATGGGTCGGCACCGCGATCACTCCTTGAGTCCGGAGAGCGAGATGCCCTGGATGAAGTGTTTCTGGGCCAGGAAGAAGACGATCAGGATCGGCAGCGTAGCCACCACGCTGCCTGCCATGAGGCTCCCCCACTCGGTGGCAAAGCGGTCGCGGAAGATGGAAAGCCCGAGCTGGACGGTGTAGAGCTCCTGCGAGTTGATCACCACGAGCGCCCACAGGAAGTCGTTGAAGACGCCCATGAAGGTGAAAATCGCGAGGGTGGCCAGCGCGGGACGCGCTAGGGGCACGATGATCTGCCAGAGCACGCGGAAGCGGCCACACCCGTCGATGAAGGCTGCCTCCTCGAGCTCCTTCGGCAGCGACAGAAAGAACTGGCGCAGGAGGAACGTCCCGAACGCAGAGGCCAGGCCGGGCAGGATCAGCGCACCGTAGGTGTCGACCAGGCCCATCCAGTGGAGGATCATGAACGACGGGATCATGGTGACGTGCGCCGGCACCATCATCGTCCCCAGGAAGAGGTAGAACAGGACGTCCCTCCCCCAGAATTCCATCCGTGCGAAGGCGTAGGCGGCCATCGAGCAGGTGATGAGCTGCCCCAGCGTCACCGTGAGGGCCACGAAAAGGCTGTTCAGGTAGAACCGCCCGAAGGGCGCCGCGGTGAAGGCGTCCGTGTAGTTCTCGAAGGTGAACTCCTGCGGCCACCACGTCGGCGGGTAGGAGAAGATCTCCCCCATCCCTTTGAACGAGGTGAGGACCATCCACACGAACGGCGCGAGCGTTGCCAGTGCCATTCCGTAGAGCAGCACGTGCAGCCCGATCGAGCGCGCCAGCTTCCTGACTCTATGGTTGCGGGCCTCGGTCATACCGCGTGGACTCCCCGGTTCCGGAACGCCCGCACTTGAATGAGGGTGAGCACGAAAAGAATCGCAAAGAGCAGGTAGGCCACGGCCGAGGCGTAGCCCATGTCGAAGTACTTGAAAGCGTGCTCGTAGAGGTAATAGACAAGCACGTTGGTGGAGCCCAGAGGTCCGCCGCGCGTCAACACAAACACGATGTCGAATACCTGGAAGGAGCCGATCATCGAGAGCACCAGAACGAACAGCGTGGTGGGGGCCAGGAGCGGAATGGTGATGTTCCAAAAGCGCGACCAGCGGCCGGCACCGTCGATCTCAGCCGCCTCGTAGTAATGATTGGGAATCGAGGCCAGACCTGCCGAAAAGAGGATCATGTTGATCCCGAAGGTCTTCCAGGTACCCACGATGATGAGCGCCACCATTGCAGCGGTGCCATCGGTGGTCCAGTTGACTGCTGGAAGGCCCACGCCCTGGAGACCGGCATTGACCAGGCCAAGGTTCGGGTCGAAAACCCACCGCCAGATGACGGCCGCCGCCACAGCCGAGACGACCACCGGCGTGAAGAACGCCGCGCGCAGAAAGCGCTTTCCGCGGACCTTTTGCTCAAGAAGGAACGCAACCGCCAACGCGAGGGCCATGTTCAGCGGCACTGTCGCGAACGTGAACACGGCCGTGTTGCGGAACACCTGCCAGAATTCCGGGTCGGCGAAGACGGCCTGGTAATTCGCTAGGCCGATAAACTGGTGCTCGGAGGTGAACAGGTTCCAGTTCTGAAACGAGAGATAGAACGAGAAACCGATTGGAAAGAGGATGAAGATGCCGAACACGATGAGCGTCGGCGAGAGGAAGAGCAGCGCCATCCAAACATCGCCTTTGCGACCTTTGCGACGCCGCGGCGGAGGAACCTGAGCGCGCGCCACGTCGGTCGCGGCACGCGTCAAGGTCTGGCCCTTATGGGTTAGGACATCCGCCATTTCGTGGTCTAGCCGTCGTCGGGCAAATCGGCCGGAGCATCGTCGTCGGTTTCCTCGACCGGTGGCTCGGGCACCTCAGCTCGAGGCGGCGCCGTCGCCGCGGGTGGAGTGATTTCGGTGCGATCAGCCTGATCGAGCATCGCATTCGAATTCGCTGCCGCCCGCTGCAGCGCCGAACGGGGGTCCTCCCTACCGACAGTGGAACGCTCAATGGCAATCGCTATCTCGCGCTGGATCTCGATCGGATAGAAATCGATCGGTCGCTGCGCCTGGGCAACTTCCATCTGCTCGACGTAGACGCGGAGAGCAGGGTTTGTCTCGAGATAGGCCTGATAGGAGGGCACATCGAGCACACTGGCCCGTGTTGGCAGGTAGCCGCTCTTCTCCGACCAGAAGGCCTGCACTTCTGGCTGCGCCATCCAGCGAAGGAACTCCCAGGCCTCCTGGGGATGGTTGGACTGGCGGAAGATGGTCAGGTACTCGCCTCCGACGACGGTCGCCTGCTTGTCCGGCCCTGCCGGCAGCGGCGCGACGGCCCAATCCATGTCGCGGAGCAGGCGCGGGTAGTTGGGAATACTCCAGGGCCCGTCTAGCATCATCGCGCCCTGCTGCGAGATGAAGGCGCTCTGGTACTCCGTGGTGAAGTTGCGCAGATTCTGTGACTCGTAGAGTTCCTTCCAGAACGAGAGCGCGCGCACCCCCGCCTCCTCGGCGAACAGCACGCGCGTCTGCTCCTCGTCGATCAAATAGCCGCCTGCCTGCCACAGGAACGGCATCCACTGCCAGACCATCCAGGGTCCCTCGGGGCCGGTCGCCGGGCTCACTGGCACCAGAAAGCCAACGCGATTGGGCCGGCCGCGGCCGGCCGGGTCGCGGTAGAGCCGCTCGGAGTACTCGAATACCTCATCCCAGGTCTGCGGTGGACGCTCGGGGTCGAGCCCCACCTCCCGGAAAAGATCTTTATTGTAGACGAGGCCCAGGTTGGTGGCCTCCATGGGGATGCTGTAGAGCGTGCCGCGATACGACGCGTACTGCACCAGAGCCGGGTAGAAGTCGTCGAGGTCCTCCTGCGTCAGGCCGTTCGGCCCGTCGATGAACTCCGCCATCGGATAGATGGCGTTCGCGTTCACGAGCGGCTCCAGATAATCGGAATGGATCCAAG
>JBJHBB010000024.1:0-11441 GCA_050485265.1 Rhodothermales bacterium
CCTCCACGCTGGCCACGAATGTAGCGGCGCTGCGCTCCCTGTTGCCCGGTGGGACGTGGTGCAGCTTGACGAGTTGGTGTGGCAGCCTCGCGAGAGGCCGCCCCAGCCGCATTCGCGCGCTGCCGATCGGTAAGCGACGCACGAAGCAGCCCGTACGAGACATAGCCGAGCCTGTACTCTTCTCGCAGGCTTACCTCATCAGCACGGAAGGCAGCGCACCAGATCCCCTCGCAGTGGGCCACGAGGACAGAATCCCCAGCGACGAGTGTGTGCACCACCTCACTCCCTACACTGCGCTCGGCGCGGATGTTAGTCTGGCCTGGCGCGTAGAGGAGTTGAGCTTCCTGCGCTGTCGCATCTACGGCTAAGGCTGCGAGCATCGCTAATAGGGGGAGCGTCCGGGTCATTCCTTAAGAGAGTTGGTGTTCCGGATAGACACAACCTAGGCAGTAGGGTACCTGCCTCGGCCGAATTTCTATTAGCAGTGGATCCCACTAGTAGGTGTCCCCACTCCCGCGTCAGTCCGGGCTTGGGCCCGCGGGGCGTGTACCCCCACCACCACCCGCCGCCCACCCGGCTGGCGCCTCCGGTGGCGCTGTCAGTACGTCAAAGAGCGCTCGGCCTGCTTGTCTTGTAGCGAGAAGCTGCCGGTACCTACGGTAGCGTGAATCCAGTGGACAAACCAGGTGTCGCGGTTGTCCATCTGCTAATTCGGGCTTACCTGCCCGTTAACGCCTCTATGAAGGGAGAGCAGCCGCGCTGGCCCCGGAGCAAATAATCGGCTCATACGGATGCCAGCGCGGCGTTTATCTGCCCTTTCGTACTGCCACGCAGCGCCGGTGCGTCCCAAATCATCCCACCACGTCGCGCCTCATCCCACTTGACGCCGCCTTGGACAGACCACCTGTCGTCGTACAGCGGGCGCCCGGTATCTTCGGGCCGGACCAGCGAGAGAAGCCAATGCCGTGGGACCGCGTGGTCGGGCAGCAGCGGGCGGTAGAGACGTTGCGCCGGGCCGTGGCCACCGATAGCGTGTCGCAGGCGTACCTGTTCCACGGGCCCGAGGGCGTGGGGAAGCGGGTGGCCGCGCTGATGCTTGCGCAGGCGCTGCAGTGTGAACGCCGCGCCTCGGGCAGCGGTGAGGCTTGCGGCGAGTGCCTGCCGTGCTCCAAGGTGGCGCGGATGATCCACCCGGACGTCAGGCTGTACCTCGCGCAGCCGAAGAAGACCTCGGAGGAGGACGTCACGCCCCGCCTGGCTGCTCTGGTCGAGGATCCGTACCGTGAGGTGGGCTTCCTCCGGCGGCCGAGCATGGACGATCCCACGAAGACGACCTCCACGAAGCCGTTCTACGAGATCGATCGCGTGCGCGACATCACGCGCCAGCTCCGCTACGCGCCTTCGGAGGGCAGGGCGACGGTGGCCATCCTGACCGAGGCGCACACGATGCGGCCGGATGCGCAGTCGGCGCTGCTGAAGAGTCTGGAGGAGCCCATCCCCAATACGACGCTGATTCTCACGGCAGACCGTCCGGACA
Organism: Rhodothermales bacterium; assembly: GCA_050485265.1. Taxonomy (GTDB): domain Bacteria; phylum Bacteroidota; class Rhodothermia; order Rhodothermales; family JANQRZ01; genus JBJHBB01. The sequence goes on from JBJHBB010000024.1 coordinate 1,538, forward strand.
GTCTGCTGCCGACCATCGTGTCGCGCTGCCAGCGTCTGCGGTTCGAGCCGCTGGCGCCGGAGGAGATCGAGCAGGCGCTGGTCGACCGGCAGGCGGCCGGGCTGGAAGAGGCGCGGATGTTTGCGCGCATGGCCGACGGGTCGCTGACGCGGGCCCTCTCCCTTGTGGAGCACCCCGACCTGGCGCAGCGTCGCGAGCAGGTGCTGATGTTCTTTCGGTTCGCCTACCAGAACGACATCGACGGCCTCGACGCCCTGTCGGCCGAGCTCGCAAAGCTGGGCCGCCCTGCGCTGAAGGACGTGCTATCGTTGATGCTGACGTGGGTTCGCGACCTGGCGCTGGCGCGCACGATCCCCGGCGACCCGCCGATCGTGAACGTCGACCAGGCCGACTCCATCCGGAAGTTCGTGGCCCACGTGCAGGACGCGCGGCTGGATGATCTGGCGTCGCAGATTGAGCACGCAATGTATCTGCTGGACCGCAACGTGCACGTGAACCTTCTCCTGACAGTGCTGGGCGACGCGGCGCACGACGCCATCCGCGGGCGCGAGCGTCCGCGCCTGTTCGAGCCGCTGGCGAGCTAGCGGAAACGAGAGCGCCGGGCGCTCGTTAGGCTGCGCAGCTTTCCCTCCGCCATGCCGTATTCCGCCGAGATCAGCCGCACCTCACCAGCGGCGATCCTGTTTCTGCTCGACCAGTCCGCCTCCATGCAGGAGCCCTTCGGGGGCGCCGAGCAGCGGGGCGATGCCGCGCCGTCGCGTGCACGTGTGCTGGCCGATGTCGTCAACCGGTTGTTGCAGAACCTGATTCTGCGGTGTGCCAAGGAGGACGGCGTGCGGGACTACTTCAGCATCGGGGTGATCGGTTACGGGGAGCGCGTGCAGCCGCTGATTCGACAGTCGGATGTGGTGATGGCGGGTGAGGAGCCGAGCGCGTCGGCGCTACCTGAACTGGTGCCGGTGTCCTTTCTGGCCGACCGGCCGCTGCGGCTGGAGGAGCGCGTGCAGCGCTCGGGGAGGGACGACGGCCGGGGGATGGAGGTCAGGAGGTCGCGTGCGCCGGTCTGGTTCGACCCCGAGGCCCGCAACGGCACGCCGATGTGCCAGGCGCTGGACCTGGCTACGCGCATCGTGCGCGACTGGGCGGCGCTGCATCCCCGGTCCTTCCCGCCGATCGTGATCAACGTCACCGACGGCGAGGCCACCGACGGCAATCCGCTCCCCTACGCGCAGCACCTTCGTGAGTACGGCACCGACGACGGCGAGGCGCTGCTGTTCAACATCCACCGGTCCGGCTCGACCGAGGCCGCGGTGGAGTTTCCGGACGCGCTGGCGGGGCTGCCGGACGAGTACGCGCGCACGCTCTACCAGATGTCGAGCAAGCTGCCCTTCACGATGCGGGCGGCGGCCGAGGCCGAGGGCCTGGCGACGAGCCTGGATTCGCGTGGCTTCGTGTTCAACGCCGATCCCGGCGCGCTCGTCCGCTTCCTGGAGATCGGCACGCGCCCGGGCCATCTGCGATGAGGTCTCGCGGTCACTGGCTGCCACGTGCAGGCGCATCGGAGAGCGAGTACGAGGACGCCTTCGAAGGTCCGCTGCGGGACGGGTCTAGGCACCACGTAGCCAACGCCGACGGCGCGACGGAGTCGGCCTACGCCGGGCAATGGGCCAGGGCGCTTGTTGCCGCGGCGTGTTCAACGCTTCCGCTGGCGCAAGCGATCGAGGAAGCGCGCCGAGCTTTCGCCCAGGGGATGGCGAGTTCAGCCTCCGACCTCCCCTGGTACGCGAATGCGAAGATGGCCGAAGGCGCCCATGCCTGCGTGCTGGCCGTGACGATCGAGGCCGGCGGTCAGTGGTCGGCGAGCGCGGTTGGTGACTGCTGCCTGCTGCTCGCGAGCGGGGAGGGGGTGCGGTTCGGATGGCCTATCGGTGAGGCGTCGGCGTTTGATCACCGGCCGGATCTGGTGTCCAGCCGGCTCGATAAGGTCATCCCCGAGATCCTGCACGCTACCGGTGTGCTGGGGAAGGAGGAGATGATGCTCCTTTGCACAGATGCAGTAGCGGCTTACGTACTCGAGCGCGGTGCAGACGGTGTGATTGGTCTGGACGAGGCAGGGTTCGAGAAGTGGGTTGAGCGCGCCCGTCGCGACGGCATGCGCAACGACGATGTCACGGTGATAGAGGTGCGACGGTGACCCGCTTTCCGACGCCCGGCGATTACGTGGAGGCGCTTCAGTTTCCGGAGGAGGCGTTCGCCGATCCCGAGCTGGCCCGCGGAAGTGTTGAGGCGAATCCGCTCGGACTACCAAGAGTCATCACTGGCGCCTACGCGGCCGTGTTCAGGGTGTCGACACCAACCGGCGACGTGGCCGTCCGGCTCTTCCACACCGACGACGCATCACGTCGAAAGCGCTACGGCGAGGTGATCCGCTTCCTGGAGAGCGTCGACTGGCCGTTCGTCGTGCCGATGACGTACCAGCACCGCGGCATCGAGGTCGATGGTGAGCGATGGCCGCTCGTACGGATGCCCTGGATCGAAGGGCAGTCGCTGGGGGCGTGGCTCGAGCAGCATCACGGAGATGCCGCCGCTGTTGCTGCGATCCGGCAGCAGTGGGTGGCGATGGTCGCCTCGATGGAAGCGGCAGATTTCGCGCACGGTGATCTGCAGCATGGCAATGTCCTCGTCGCGGGGGACGATCACCGGATCAGGCTGGTCGATTTCGATGGCGCGTACGTCCCCCGGTTGAAGGGTCAGCCAGGCGCCGAGATCGGTCACCGCAACTACCAGCACCCGGACCGTGGCCCCGGCGACTTCGGTCCGCACATCGACCGCTTCTCGGCGCTCGCGGTCTATGTGGCGCTGCGAGCGCTGGAGCATCGCCCAGAACTCTGGCCGCGCTTCTCGACGGGGGAAAACCTGCTGTTCGCGTCGGAGGACTATTTCGACCCGGCCGGTTCGGTGCTGTTTGGTGAGTTGGCGAGAATCGGCGAGGTGGCCGATGTGATCGGCGTCCTCAGAAACGCGTGTCTCGGGAGATTGCGGGACGTGCCGTCACTGGCGGAGGCGATGGATGGGTCACCTGGATTGTCGATGCCCCGAGGGCGACGGACCGCTCGAGAGACGGAAGCACAACGATTGACCGGCTGGGATCGCTGGGGACGGGTCGTGGCCCTGGCCATCGTGACGATGAGTGTCGCTCTGGCGCTCGTAGACCCATGGTTGGGCGCTATTACGCTGGCGATCGGTATGGCCGCATGGACAGTGGTCTCGGCCGTGGTGTATCAACGACAGCCCGGCGTCCGACGGAGAGCGCGGCTGCTCAAAGAGGCTGCAGTGCTAGATCACTGGATCGAGGATCTGGAGCTGGACCGGCAGGGGCTGGCCGAGCAGCGACGAAACGTCGCGCAGCGCTCCCGTGAGCTGGTCGACAGGCGCCTGCGGGAACTGCAAGACCAGGTCATACGGGACATCCTCAAGCACCGGTTCATCGGGGAGCTGGGTGACGATGCGAAGGTGGGCCACCGCGCGGTCATCCGGATGAAGGCGGCGGGCATCCGAACGGCCTATCACATCACCGAGGCGAGACTGGACGCGGCAAAAGGGCTCGGACCGGCGCAGCGCGCTCGGGCGCTGGCGTGGCGGCAGGAGCTGCTGGCCGCGAGTGATGGCAGCATCCCCGAATCGCTCAGCCGGGTCGAATTGCAGCGCCTGGAGCGCGTTGTGGACCGGCAGGTGGCCGAGGTGGCCGCCGAGGAGGTCCGCCTCCAGCAGCGAATCGACCTGCAGCGGGAGGAGCGTGCGCGCGTCCAGGCACAGATAGACCGGCTCCCGCCGACGGGACTGAGGAACTACCTCGCCGGCATGCTCCTGGCGCGAGGCCCCGTCCACCGTCGCTGATTGGAAACCAGGCGAATTGAAGTTGCGCTAGGCCGTTGCTTCCTCGACGATCGCGTCGACATCCACCGGCGGCAGATCCCGGTACCAGTCGTGGTGCGGAGACCACTTGGAGCAGGCCAGGCACTGGGTGTCGCGCCACACGTGGCTGCAGGCGGGGCAGCGTCCTGCCGTGTCGAAGGTGTTCCAGCGGTGCCCGCAGCTACACGTCCAGCGTGCCTGTGGACCAGGCTCCCAGTCACATTTCGGGCAGGCGATCTTCATGCATCGTCGCGTAGCGGCTCACCAGCAATCATACGACGTAGCGCCGAATCGAACTCGCCGATGACCCGGTCGCGGTCGTAGAAGCGGCTTCGGTCGAGAGCGGCTTGCTGCCAGGAGTGCAGGTTCTCTGGGTTCGAGCGCGTCCCTTCCAGAAGCGCGGGCACTTGCCCGAGTCGATTCCAGGGGATGTGCGGACCGAGTCCGTTGGCGATGACCTCCCGGCCGAGCGGGCTCTCGTCGTCGGAGACGGCCATGATCGGCGTTCCCGTCGCGATGGCGGGGATGAGCTTGCTCGGGATGAAGGACCCGCCGCTTCCGGCCGTCTCGGTGATGACGAACAGGTCGGACGCGTGGATGGCCCGCACGAAGTCCGCCTCCGAGAGAAAGGGGCCGAACTCGAAACGGTCGTCGCCGCGGGCCGAGACCCACTCGCACAGATCGTCGGCGCGGCCGCCGCTGCCGTGGATCTTAAAGCGGAACGGTGTCGCGCTTTCGGAGAGGGCCTCGCAGAACTTCCGCAGATCCTGCTTCGTGCCGATGTTGCCGGCGTAAAGCAGGTGGATCGGGTCCGAGGCATCGCGTCCGACCTTGGACTTCAGCTCCGCGAGCACGTCGGATACGGACTGATTCAGCCAGTTGGGGAGGTACAGGATGGGTTGGTCGTGCTTACGCGCCGGGGCGAGCCGATCGACCATCTCGGGGGAGATCGAGCTCCATACGTCGGCCAGGTTGAACAGGCTGTTCTGGATTCGTCGGAAGACGTCGCCGGTGCGTTTCCCCCTGGTGATGCCTCCGGCGGCGGCTGCCTCGGCGGCCAGGTCCTGCACGTTCAGCCAGAGCGGCCCGCCGAAGAGGCGCTTGCGGGCGGCGGCGTAGCCGACGGCGCCGACGAGCGGGCAGAACACCATGGTGGCGTCAAAGCGGGCGCGGTCCCGGCGCAGTGCGCGCGAGACGGAGGCGAAGAACGAGGCCTCGTACAGGAGTCGCTGCGGGAGGCTGTTCGGGTTTCGGGGGATGAATAGACCGAAGCGTTCGACGGTGATGTCACCGACTTGCTCGCGGGCGACGCGGAGGCCGTTGTCGCCGGACTTGTCCTTCCACTCCGGGTAGTACGGGTAGGCGCAGCGGACGGTCACGTCGAAGCCGCGCTCGGCGAGGCCGTGCGCGAGGTCCGTGAACACGGCAGCGCCGCCGCCGCGGTCCGGGGCGAAGACGTTGACGACGATCAGCAGCCGGGGACGCGCCGGTGCTTCCATCACGCAGCCGTCGCGGTTACCTGTCGTTCCCGCCAGCTCTCGACGATCTCCTCGAAGATCGTCCTCAGATCCCGCGTGATGTCCCAATCGGGATAGTCGCTGCGCATGAGCGACAGGTCGGAGTAGTAGCAGATGTGGTCGCCGGAGCGGTGCTGCTCGGAGTAGCTCCAGTTCATTTCGCGGCCCGTTATCTCCTCGGCTAGGGCAAATGCCTCTAGCATGGAGATCGCGTTCTGCTTGCCGCCGCCGAGGTTATAGACGGCTCCCGCGCGCGGACGCTCGATGAACAGCTCGATGAAGCGCGCGACGTCATGCGAGTGGATGTTGTCGCGGACCTGCTTGGCCTTGTAGCCGAAGACCGTGTAGTGTGTCCCTTCGAGGTTGCACTTGATCAGGTAGCTGAGGAAACCGTGCAGCTCGACGCCGGAATGGTTCGGCCCTGTGAGGCAGCCGCCTCGGAGACACACGGTAGGCATGTCGAAGTAGCGCCCGTACTCCTGAACCATCACGTCGGCGGCGACCTTGCTGGCCCCGAAGATCGAGTGCTTCGACTGGTCGATGCGGAAGTTCTCGGGAATGCCGTGTGCGTAGGCCGGGTCGGCGTAGTCCCACCGCGTGTCGGTCTCGGTGAGCTCGATCTCGTTGGGTGCGTCCCCGTAGACCTTGTTGGTCGACAGATGAACGAAGGGCGCCTCGGCGGAGAACTGCCGGTTTGCCTCCAGCAGGTGCATCGTGCCGAGGGCGTTCACCTCGAAGTCCAGGATCGGAATGGCGGCCGCACGGTCGTGTGAGGGCTGTGCTGCTGCGTGGACGATCGCGTCGAAGCGCTCCTTCTCGAACAGGTCGAAGACGCCGTCACGGTCGCGGATGTCGAGGTCAATGTGGCGGAAGCGCGCGGTGGAGTTCTTCAGGCGTTCGGTGTTCCAGCTCGTGTCGCCGCGCGGACCGAAGAACACCTTGCGCATGTTGTTGTCGACGCCGACGACTTCGTGGCCAAGCCGGTCGAGGTGGATGACCGTTTCCGAGCCGATGAGCCCGCTCGAGCCTGTGACGAGAATCTTCAAGGGTAAGCCGATTGTGATCGCAAGGAAGCCCGTCAAGATACCCTGCCGATCCCCGCTCGAAAGCGAACTTGCGGTTGGACTTCACCCGGCAAGGCCGGGGCGCGGGCCTAGTTTCCGAGCCCTCCAAAACTCGATCTCCATGCCCGCTCAGACCCTCGTCCTGCTCCTTGCGCTCGTGATTGGCTGCGCACCACCGGATCGGGTCGAGACCTCCCCGAACGGAGAGGTTCGCGACACGCTGGCGCTATCCCCGGAGGTCACGAGCACTGGCATGGTCGTCTCTGGCCATCCGGAGGCGAGTCGCGTAGGGATGGAGGTGCTCGCGTCGGGGGGCAACGCGGTCGACGCGGCCGTGGCGACGGCGTTTGCGCTGGCGGTGACACTGCCGTACGCGGGCAATCTGGGCGGTGGAGGCTTCATCGTGGTTCACTTCCCCGACGGCTCGGCGACCGCGATCGACTTTCGGGAGGTGGCACCGCTGGCTGCCACTCGCGACATGTACCTGGACGAGGAGGGCCGCGCCGACCGCCGCCGCTCGACCGTCGGCCATCTGGCCTCGGGCGTTCCTGCCACGCCCGCCGGGCTGTTGTTCGCGCTCGAACGGTACGGGTCGATGGACAGGGCGCCGATCGTCGAGCCATCGGTGACGCTGGCTGCGGAGGGTTTCGCGCTCACAAGACTGCAAGCCGCCCGATTCAACCGCTATCGGGGTGCCTTCCTGGAGTTCGAGTCCACCACGCGCTACTTCGTGAAGCCCGACACGAGCGACTTCGTGCCGGAGGACGTCTTCGTCCAGGCCGACCTGGCCGACGTTCTTCGGCGCATCCAGGATCAGGGCCACGACGGATTCTATCGGGGTGAAACGGCGGACCTTATCGTAGCCGAGATGGAGCGGGGTGGAGGACTGATCTCTCACGATGACCTGGCGGCGTATCAGGCCGTCGAGCGCGAGGTGCTGCGAGGGACGTACAGGGGGCACGAGATCCTCACCATGCCGCCGCCGTCGTCCGGCGGAGTGACGCTCTTGCAGGTACTCAACGCGATGGAGGGCGTAGAGCCTGTCGGTCACCAATCTCCTGCCTCCGTCCACCGGGCCGCGGAAGCGATGCGCCGCTCGTTCGCCGACCGCGCCGTCTGGATGGGCGACCCGGACGCATACGAGATCCCCGTAGCAGGACTGACGAGCAAGGGCTACTCGTGGTCGCGAATGACCACCTTCGACCCGTCGGCGGTGACCTCCAGCGCCACGGTAATGGCGGGGGTTCCTTCTGGGGAGGAGCTGCCCGAGTTCTACTATCAGCCCGTCGAGGAGGGCACCGAAACCACGCACCTCTCTGTTGTCGATGCGGACGGGATGGCGGTGAGCCTGACCACCACGGTCAACGACTGGTACGGCTCGAAAGTGGTCGTGGATGGAGCCGGTTTCTTCCTGAACAACGAGATGGACGACTTCACGGCCGCGCCGGGTACTCCGAATTTCTGGGGCAGCGTGACCGGCGTCCGCAACGCGATCGTCCCCGGGCGGCGGATGCTTTCATCGATGACGCCGACGATCGTACTGGACCGGCACCGGCGGCCCGTCCTCGTGTTGGGGACACCCGGTGGGACGACCATCCCCACGACCGTCTACCAGATCATCTCGCAGGTGCTCGACAACGGACTGTCGCTGCAAGCGGCGGTGGAGGCGCCGCGGTTTCATCACCAGTGGGACCCCGACGTGCTGTATCACGAGGCGGGCTTCCCGTCTACGACGCTCGACTCACTCGAGGCGAAGGGATGGTCGCTTAGACGACGCGGGGGTACGTCGGGTGCTGTATCGGCGATCCAGGTGGACTATCACGAGGACGGCACACGGAGCCTGACCGGCGCACGGGACCCGCGGAGAGACATCACTCCGGTGGGGTACTAGCTCCGCCTAGTGCCACTCGTTCTCCTCCTTGGCAACGCCGAGCTCAACGGGCACGGGGTACTGCCGGGAGAAACAGGCGTTGCAGTAGCCTTCGGAGGTCGAGGCCGAGCGCGCGGCCTCCATCATGCCCTCGACCGAGAGGTAGGCGAGCGAGTCGACACCGAGCCAGTCCCTCATTTTCTCAAGGTCGCCGCCAAACTGGGTTGCGAGTAGCTCCTGCTCGGTGGGGACGTCCATACCGTAGAAGCAGGGAGCGATGACGGGCGGACTGGCGACGCGGAAGTGAACCTCGGTGGCACCTGCCTGGCGGACCATCTTGACGAGTTGCCTGGCAGTGGTGCCGCGGACGATCGAGTCGTCGATCATCACGATTGGCCGACCCTTGAGGACGCCCTCGACGGCGTTGAATTTTGTCCTCACCTTCAGCTCGCGCGCGTCCTGTCCGGGCGCGATGAAGGTGCGCCCGACGTAGTGATTCCGGATCAGGCCGATCTCGTACCGCACGTCGAAGCCGAGCTTCTGGCACTCGGTGACGTAGCCCAGGGCAGCGGTGTTCGAGGAGTCGGGGACGGCGAAGACGGCGGGTCGGCGGCCTCCGGGCGCTCGCTGTGGCGGCGGTGCTTCGTGGGCGAGCTGCTTGCCCATTTTGCGGCGGACCTTGTCGACCATCTCGCCGAAAATCTTCGAGTCCGGCCTCGCGAAGTAGACGTACTCGAAGACGCACTGGCTAACGCCGTGCTTTCTGGGGAGGCACACCCCCGAGAAGCCGCTGCCTGCGTCGGAGGATGGGTCGCCGCTTTCGGCAACGCGGTCGATACCCGCGCGGTCGATGACCAGGATCTCGCCCGGCTCAATCTCGCGGACGTACTCGGCGCCGATGATGTCGAAGGCGCACGTCTCGGAGGCCACGCAGTACGCGGTGCCGCCGTCCGGCCGCTTCAGGGTTCCCAGCGCGAGCGGCCGGAAGCCGTTCGGGTCCCTCACGGCGATCAGGGCCTCGTCCGTAAGGAGCACGAGCGAGAAGGCGCCCTCGACTTGATGGAGCGCGTCTATGATGCGGTTAACGGGTCCGCTTTCGCCACTCTGCGCTGCCAGGTGCAGGAGCAGCTCGGTGTCGGAGGTCGAGTTGAAGAGCGTACCCCGGGCGACGAGGCGGTCTCGGATCGAGCGAGCGTTGCTGAGGTTGCCGTTATGCGCGACGGCCAGGTTGCCTTCCTGATAGTGGACCGTGAACGGCTGGATGTTGCTCGGATTGGTCGAGCTGCCGCTCGTCGAGTAGCGCGTGTGCCCGATCGCGGACTCACCAAACAGGTTGTTCTCGAAGATGCGGGGGTCGCGGAAAACGTCCAGGACGAGGCCGAAATCGCGGTGGGTGGGCATGAGAGCCCGCTTGCGGGTCTCGTCGAAGGTCGACGTGACGATCCCCGCCGACTCCTGCCCACGGTGCTGCAGCGCGTGCAGGCCGAAATAGGTCAGCCGGGCGGCATCCGGGTGGTTGTAGATGCCGAAGATGCCGC
>JBJHBB010000025.1:0-1269 GCA_050485265.1 Rhodothermales bacterium
GGTGATGACCAGCGCGCGGCGGCCGCCGACTTCCTCCTCGTGCATCTTGGCGCGGATGACGCAGCGGCCCTGGCCGGTGCGGTAGGCCTGGCGCACGCCGCCGTAGCCGTAGATCACACCGCCCGTCGGGAAGTCCGGCGCGGTGATGTGCTGGGCGAGGTCCTCGATCGAGATTTCCGGGTCGTCGATCGTGGCGACGATGCCGTCGACGAGCTCCGTCAGGTTGTGCGGCGGGATGTTGGTTGCCATGCCGACGGCGATGCCGCTGGCGCCATTCATCAGCAGGTTCGGCAGTGCGGCCGGGAAGACGGTCGGCTCCTCGAGCGAGTCGTCGAAGTTGGGGACCCAGTCGACGGTGTCCTTCTGCAGGTCGCGCAGCATCGCCTCGGCGATGGGCGTCATGCGCGCCTCGGTGTACCGCATGGCCGCTGCGGCGTCGCCGTCGATGCTCCCGAAGTTGCCCTGGCCATCGACCATCGGGTAGCGCATCGAGAAGTCCTGCGCCATGCGCACCATCGCCTGGTAGACCGACTGGTCGCCGTGCGGGTGGTACTTACCGAGCGTCTCACCGACGATACGCGCGCTCTTGCGGTGGGCCTTGCCGGGCGTGAGCCCGAGCTCGCTCATCCCGAAGAGCACGCGCCGCTGCACCGGCTTGAGGCCGTCGCGGACATCCGGCAGCGCGCGGCTCACGATCACCGACATCGAGTAGTCGATGTAGGAGGAGCGCATCTCCTCCTCGATATTGATCGGGAGGATGCGCGTGGCCGCAGGGTCTGAGGTGAAGCCGTCGCCGCCGGGGCCGGTGGGGTCCTGGGGATTCTCGGGGCTCTCGTTCGGCTCCATGTGCGCCTAAGTCGCTTATTTACAGTGACGCCAGTAGTGGCTACGGACGAATCCTGTAAGCTACCACGGAAGCCCGTTTGCGGCTGTCAGGAGGCCGTGAAGCCTGCTTCATAGTTCGGCGCCACGCCGGATATCTTTGCGATCCTCCATCCCCATTCTGGACGCTATGGACTCGGCCCCATCACTGGACGTTCTCGCGCTGGCTGCCCATCCCGATGATGCAGAACTCGCCGTCGGTGGGACGATGGCGCTGCTCGCCAGTCAGGGTTACAGGACGGGGGTCATCGACTTCACCCGCGGCGAGCTGGTGAGCTGCTACGATCAGGACGGCCGCGAGATCGCCCGCGGCCTGGTCAACTACAGCGCCGAGGAAACCGCCAGAATCCTCGGTCAGAGTAGTGCCCGCATCGCCGAGATTCTCGG
>JBJHBB010000025.1:1279-11378 GCA_050485265.1 Rhodothermales bacterium
AAACTTCGGGCCAATGAAGTGGCCGAAGCCAGCCAGATCCTAAACCTGAGTTTTCGCGCCAACCTCGGCCTTGCCGATGGCGACATCGAAAACTCGCCCGCATCCCGGCAGGAATTGATCGACCTGATTCGCCGGCTTCGACCTTCGATCTGCCTGATCGGCGCGCCGGACTGCCGCCACCCCGACCACGTAGCGGCGACGAAGCTTTCCGTGGACGCGCTCTTCTACGCCGGACTGCGACGCATCGAGTCGGCCGACGAAACGCTAGAGCCCTGGCGGCCGCTGCACGTCCTCCACTACATGCAGTCAATCACCTTCGAACCAACCATTGTGGTGGACGTGACCGAGGTGTGGGACACGCGCATCGAGGCCCTTCGCGCTTTCAAGAGCCAGTTCCACAATCCCGACTACGAGGCCTCCGACGACGAGCCGGAGACGTTCGTCTCCAATGAATCGTTTCTCGATTGGGTAGAGGCGCGAGCGCGGACCTACGGCTACCGCGTGGGGGCGACGTTCGGGGAGCCATTGCTATATCGCCACGGTCCATTCGGCGTGCAAGACCTGGTCGCAACGCTGGATAGCCGGGACCGATTCAGGTAGCCGGCTCTGGATCAAGCGTCATCGGCCGGTCGAACTCCTGCTCCAGAAAGTCTGCGGCCGAGAGATACGGATGACCGGTCGGAAGGAGGATGACTCCGACGCCGTGAAGAAGCTCATCCGTGTCGGGTCCACTGCCGAGTCGGTCGCGAAGGGCAGCCAGGAGGTCGGATGTTGACCCGATGGCCCTGTCTTCGACCAGCAGGGCGGCGTTGCCCTGCTGAAAGTCGACCAGGAGATGGTGAGGGGTCTGCGCGAGGCCGCGTAGCGCGATCGCGATGCGGTGAAACGCGGACGCGCGGTCAGCCGACGGTACAACGCGCACCGAGCCGATCGCGAAGCGCGTCCCGTGATCTACGAACTGGTCGAAGGCCTCGTCGAGAGCTCCGGCAAACGCCGACCGCTGTTCCGCCGTTGGCGTCGTCGGCAATGAGGTTGTTGATTGAACCACATTTGCTGACTCCATAGGACCCGGGCCCGGTGGATGCTCGGAGTCAGTCTCGATGGTGGAATCCGCTCGGGCGTCAACGGCATGCCCGGGAGGAAGGCCCTTCAGAAAGTGGCTCTTGTCCAGGCCGGGCAGTCGCAGCGCCGACAGCGAGAACGGGTCGACTTCGCTCGTCCAGAGCTCTCCGAACTCGCTCTCGGACAGGAATCGGATCCGTGCGGCGCTTTCGCCGAACTCTGATGTCAGCGCTCGTTCAGGGTCTTCTGGTCTACTAGTTGCGACTGGCGTTGCGTCCGTCTGGCGCACCAGGCTGGCATCGATCTCGGCGAGGCTCTCGGCGAGCCTTCGGATATCGTAGTGATGAACGACCTCTGAGTCCAACGAGCCGAGCGCGGGCATGAGGGTGAGTCTGCGAGCGAACTCGTCCTCGCCGGGATCGATGTGGATCAGGCCGGCCAGCTGACCCCGCAGGAAAGCCACGACCTCCTCGGAGTAGAGATTGGCGGGTTCTCCCAGTCCGAGGACGGTCGTGGTTTCCGATGCCGCGATGCGGTCGAGAAATCGGAGACAGCTCTCGCGGAGCCGTGCCAGGCTCCGCATCCGTACAAACGGGGCGAAATCCTCGATCACCAGCCGGTCGGGCTTCTGGCGATCCGCCAGGCTCGCCACCTTCTCCAGCGCGTCCTCGATCAGGTCGTCTGCGGGGTCCTGGAAAAGTCGGTCGGGGATTCGGAGGAGCTTGATTCGCTCGTCGGACACTTCCCGACGTAGGTCCATCCCCACGGCATGAGCACGAACGTCGAGAGTGCGTGGATGACGGCGCGAAAGGAAAATGACTCGCTCTCCAGACGATGCCCCTGCGCGTGCAGCGGCCATCGTGAAAAGGTCTCGCTGCGACCGCGTCGGCCCGTAGAATAGGTAGCAAGCGCCCGAACGCAGCCCTCCCCAGTGATCATCGATCACGTCGACTCCAGACGGACGTTTAGATTCGCGAGACACAGGCGAAAGTGGTCTTTGGCGCTTCACACTTCATGGTGATCGCAGCCATGGGCGCAGCGTTTTCAAAGCCCATGCCCGGCCGGCTCGCGTTTGATTTTGGAACGCGACCGTGATCGAATGCCTACCCATTGTAGTGACGGCCGGTTGTCGCACGGCAAAGGAATTGTCTGTGTCCCGATCCCGGCATAGGGTGAGACTCGAACTGAGGTCCGCTGCTTGCCCGGCCGACGCGCCATCGCTAAACTGCAAACCCTGATTTTCAATCGTGCCAGCAACCGGACCTGGGCCGTGGACACCGATCTCACCTCCATTCAGCAAGCGCGCGACCTGCTCCGCCGCGCGAAGAGCGCCCAGAAGCAGTTCGCGACGGCCCCGCAGGAATCCGTCGACCGCATCGTGGACGCGATGGTCGAGGCCGGCGCCGCGGACGCCGAGCGCCTGGCCCGGCTGGCGCACGAGGAAACCGGCTTTGGCAAGGTCGACAGCAAGACGCAGAAGAACCTCTTCGCCACGCGCACCCTCCAGGAAAGGATGCGCGGCATGCAGACCGCCGGCATCATCCGAAAGACGCACGACGGCAACGTCTGGGAAGTGGCCACCCCGATGGGCGTGGTCGCCGCGCTCATCCCCTCGACCAATCCCACGTCGACGGCCATGTATAAGGCCATCATCGCGGCAAAGGCCCGCTGCGGGATCGTGATGACGCCGCACCCCCGCGCGAAGCACTGCACCAACGAGGCCCTGCGCGTGGTCGCGGAGGCCGCCTACGCCGCGGGCGCGCCAGCGGGGCTCTTCGGGTGCCTCACGGAGGTCACCCTCGAGGGCACCAACGAGCTGATGGAGAACGCCATCACCGCGGTCATCCTGGCCACCGGCGGGCCGGGGATGGTCCGCGCCGCGCACTCGAAGGGCAAGCCGGCCTACGGCGTCGGCAGCGGCAACGTGCCGGCCTACGTGGACCGCTCGGCCGACCTCGCGAAGGCCGCAGCCGACATTCTCACCGGCACGTCATTCGACTGGGGGACCCTCTGCTCGACCGAGCGCACGGTGGTGGTCGACATGCCCATCAAAGCGCGCTTCTTCGACGAGCTGAAGAAGCAGGGCGGCCATTTCTGCTCGAACGACGAGGCGGATCGACTCCGCAAACTGGTCGTCGGCCCCGGCGGGAAAGGCCTCAACACCGACATCGTGGGCCAGAGCCCGCAGCGCATCGCGGAGATGGCCGGCTTCCGCGTGCCGCCCGAGACCCGCGCCCTGCTGGCGGAGGTCTCCTCCGTCGGCCGCGACGAGCCGCTCTCGATGGAGACGCTGTCCCCGATCCTGAGCGTCTACACCGCCGACGGCTGGCAGGCCGGCTGCGAGCGCTGCATCGAGATCCTGAACTTCGGGGGGATCGGGCACACCCTCGCGCTGCACGCCCAGAGCGAGCACGTGATCGAGGCCTTCGCCCTCGAGAAGCCGTCGATGCGCATCGTGGTGAACACCGTCGCCGCGCTAGGATCGGTCGGCCTCACCACGCCGCTCTTCCCGGCCATGACCCTCGGTCCCGGCACCATCGGCGGCTCGATCACGAGCGACAACATCTCGCCGATGCACCTGCTGAACGTGAAGCGGGTCGCCTTCGAGACCGCGCCGATGAACCCCGCCGGCGCCGAGGCCGCGCCCGCCAGCCGGGCCCGCGCCACCACCCAGCAGCGCCCCGCTGGCGCACCCGTCCCCACCACCGCCAGCAGGTCCAACGGCGGTAACGGCCGCTGGATGGACGAGATCGAGGCCCGCCTCCGCGCCCGCGCCGGCAACACCTCCTCCCCGCGCCCCGCTGGCGACCAGCCGAAGCCCACACCCGCCAGCGGAGATGTTAAGGCGGCCGCGCTGCCGATGCCGGACCAGCAGGTCGAGGCGCTGATCCGGAAGTTTAAGAAGTAGGGATTACTACCTCATCGCACCCGAGTCACCCTGACGGCGCTCACACCGGTAGCGTCTGCTGCGCGCACCACATACACACCCGGTGACAGCGTCGGCACGGAGAGCCGTGCGGATTGGTCCGGCGTGAGGACCTCATCGAAAAGCACGGTCACGCGCCGGCCAAGGACGTCGAATACGGCTACCTCGACCGGGCCGGGCCGGCGGGCCTGTACGGATACCTCCGTCGTGTGCCCGAACGGATTGGGGCCCTCGAGTCTCAAAGTGGGGCCGGACGCCGTCGGGCCGCTCTCGATCGACGGCAAGTACACCTGGAACCAGTGCTGGGACAAAAAGATGTCGCGCGCGCCAACCGCTGTAATTGGCGCGCCGTTAATGACCATCGTTTCCCCAAACCAACCGGTCACGTAACCGTAGCCGTTCTCGGCTCCTGCCACGGCGTTCGGCTGGTCGTTGGCGGGACCGCCGAGAACGGTGACTTCGCTGATGAATGGAGTGGGGCCAAATGTCAATTCGATCGAGGCCACGAAGCCGCTTCTTCCGCCCGGGTTTTCGACCATGCCACCGCCCAGCGATTCCAGATCGAGCGACCCCTCGAAGTACCCGGTGAGCGCAACGATCTGCATATCCAAGATTCCGAGTGTAGCGAGGCCCGTGCCGCGACCTGGACCCGCACTCGGAAGCATCCGCGCCCATTGTGGTGATCCGTTGTGGTCGAAGGCGGCAATGAAAATGGCTCGCTCATTTCCTGCCTCCAGGACTTCGCCTCCCGGAAAGTCAGCGGAGCCGATGATGTCACCGGTCACGAAGACATGCGAACCCATGCCCGACTCAGCGAAAGCGATCCCGTTTCCACGGTTTCCGATGTCGTTTGCCGCGCTGCCCGCGCGGTGCACCCATCGGAACTCGCCGTCCATGGTGTATGAGACCACGAAGACGTCGTTGACGCCGAGAGCCGTCACCGGGTCGGCCTCGCCGGCGGGGTCGAATTGGACATCCTCCCCGGTGAAGTCTCCGGTCACGTAGAGATCGCCTCCCCAATCGGAAGCGGTAATGGCCCAGCCGCGGTCGAAGTTGCCGGGACCTCCGGTGCCATAACCCCAGATGAGCGACCTATCCTCGGTCCCGTAGCAGCCGATCCAGATGGAATACGACCCGGCGCTGGTGAACGTGAGCTCGTTGTCGCTCGGATCCAGATCGGCCGTGCCCTGAAACGATCCTGTGGCGCAGACTCGGTCACCGCTCACCACGACGGCGTTGCCCTGATCGAAATCTGCGCCACCGATTTGTATCGCCCAGCGGAAGTCGCCATTCGCTGTGTAGCTGGCTAGGTACGCGTACGTCTGGCCAGACGAAGTGAGTATGTGCTCCGCCTCACTGGGATCGAAGTCGACGCTCTGCCTGAAGGTCCCCACTACGTACACGTTCCCGCTGAAGTCGATATCGACTCCGTTCGCCGAGTCAACCCCGGGGCCGCCGAGGTTGAAGGCCCAATCGAGCCCAGCATTGTGGCTGTAGGAGGCGACGAACCCGTCGCGCGTGCCGTTGGCCGTGAGCAGGTATTCGTTCGGCGCGGGATTGAAGTCCACAGTCTGTCGGAACTCGCCCACGACCACGACACCGGGTATCTGACTTAGCGAGCCCGGCTTCACAGCCACGTCGAAACCCTGATCGAGACCTTCTCCACCGATGCCGATCGGAAACTGCGCTGCCGCGGGACCACAGAGACACAGAAGCGCGAGAGGGGTAATCAATCGAAGCGGCATGGCATCAATCCGAATGTGTCGATTTATATGATACAGTGCTCGATCTTTCGGTGACGGACAAACGGTGAATGTGAGCCGCGGAGGCCCCGCCCTGGACTCCGGTCGTTGCCGCCTCTTTGGAGGTCGGTCTATATTTCCAGGTCTACGGCGCCAGCGCGGCACGCCCTCCCCACCGATTCTCAGCAGGTTTCAATGGCGAGTACCCAGGATTTCAGGAACGGCTTCACTTTCATCTGGAACGACGACGTCTGGCAGATCGTCGAGTTCATGCACGTCAAGCCGGGAAAGGGTGGCGCCTTCGTGCGCACGAAGCTCAGAAACGTCCGCTCGGGAAAGGTGGTCGACAACGTGTTTCGCGCCGGTGAGCGCGTCCAGGAAGCCCGCGTTGAGCGCCGCGCCCATCAGTTCCTCTACGAGGACGACATGGGCCTGCATCTCATGAATACCGACACGTACGAGCAGACGACGCTCCCGGCGTCCAGCGTGGAGGGCCGCGGCTTCGTGAAAGAAGGGAGCGAGATCGACGGGCTCTATCACGCCGAGACCGAGCAGCCGCTGGCCGTCGAGATCCCACGACATGTCGAACTGACGGTCACGCAGACCGAGCCGGGCGTGAAGGGTGACACGGCCACGGGCGCCACGAAGCAGGCCACGCTCGAGAGCGGCGCGACCGTGAACGTCCCGCTGTTCATCAACGAGGGCGACGTCGTGCGCGTCGATACGGAGAACGGGGCCTACATTACCCGCGTTTCCTCGAACTGATCACCTCCGGCGAAGCTCGCCGACAGACACTTCCCACGTCATGGCCTTTGATCTCGACCGCGTCCGCGACCTTATCCGACTGGTTACCGAGAGCGACGTCGCCGAGGTCGAGGTCGAGGAGGACGGTAACCGTCTGGTGATTCGCCGCCAGGCCCCGTCGATCAGTATGCAGGCCCCGATGGGCTTTCCGATGCCGATGCCCGGCATGATTCCCGCCTATGCGCCGCCTCCGCCGCAGCAACATGCCGGAGGTTCAGGGGCAGCCTTTCCCGAGCCCACGCCCCCGGCCGCCGCGCCACCTACCTCGTCCGAACCGGGCAGCGGCGCGGGAGAGTCCCTCGTCCGCGCTCCTATCGTGGGGACCTTCTATCGTTCACCGTCGCCCGACGCGGACCCGTTCGTCAAGGTCGGTGACCGAGTCAATCCCGGTGACACGCTCTGCATCATCGAGGCCATGAAGCTCATGAACGAGATCAAGGCCGAGACTTCCGGGGTGATCAAGCAGATCCTGGTCGAGAACGCGCAGCCAGTCGAGTACGACCAGCCGCTCTTCGTGATCGAGGCGTGAGCATCTGGCCGGTTCGGTGCCGTCGGCAGCGACGCACGACCGAGCGGCAGCATTCGCGCCTCTCCGAATACACCTCTAATAGCCTCGCTCGTCGCCCGTGATCAAGAAGGTTCTAATAGCCAACCGCGGCGAGATCGCGCTCCGGGTAATCCGGACCTGCCATGAGCTGGGGATCCAGACCGTGGCGGTGTACTCGACAGCGGATCGCGATTCGCTGGCGGTGCGCTTTGCGGACGAGGCCGTGTGCATCGGTCCGCCGCCCGCCTACGAGAGCTACCTGCGCATCGACCGGATCATCGCAGCGGCCGAGGTCACCGGCGCCGACGCCATTCACCCGGGATACGGCTTCCTGGCTGAGAACGCGGACTTCGCGGAGGTGTGCGCCGACCACGGCCTGACGTTTATCGGCCCGTCGCCCGATACCATCCGGAAGATGGGGGACAAGAGCGTGGCGAAGGCCACCATGGTCGCCGCGGGCGTTCCCGTAGTGCCCGGTTCCGAGGGTGAGGTCGCCGACGTCGCCGAGGCGAAGCGCCTCGCCGGCGAGATCGGCTATCCGGTGATGGTCAAGGCCAGCGCCGGCGGCGGTGGCCGCGGTATGCGGATGGTCGAGAACGAGCAGGAGCTGGAGCGGCAGTTCCGCACGGCCAGCGAGGAGGCCCGCTCCGCCTTTGGACACGGGGGCGTCTACATCGAGAAGCTTGTCCAGCGGCCCCGCCACATCGAGATCCAGCTCGTCGGCGACGGCCAGGGTAACGCTATCCATTTCGGTGAGCGCGAATGCTCGATTCAGCGCCGTCACCAGAAGCTGCTCGAGGAGGCGCCATCACCGGTGGTCGACGCCGACCTTCGGGAGCGCATGGGGCAGGCAGCCATCGCAGGCGCACTTGCCGTCAACTACTCTGGCGCGGGGACGGTCGAGTTCCTCCTGGATCAGAGCGGCGAGTTCTACTTCATGGAGATGAACACCCGCATCCAGGTCGAGCACCCCGTTACCGAGGAAATCACGGACACGGACCTGATCGCTATGCAGATCGCGGTCGCGAGCGGCGAGAAGCTCCCCAGTGACCACACTCTCACGATCCAGGGTCACTCGATCGAGTGCCGCATCAACGCCGAGGACCCGTACCGCAACTTCAGCCCGTCGCCCGGTGTCATCACCGGGCTGCATACTCCGAAGGGCTACGGGGTGCGCTGCGATACGCACGTCTACGCGGGCTATCGCATCCCCCCGAACTACGACTCGATGATCGCCAAGCTGATCGTCCACGCGAAGGACCGGGAGGAAGCGATTCGCAAGATGCGTCGATGCCTCGACGAGTTCGTCGTCGAAGGCGTCAAGACCACCGTCCCGTTCCATCGCCAGCTGATGGACGATGCGCGCTTCCAGGCTGGTGACTTCGACACCGGCTTCCTGAACACCTTCAAGCTCGAGCCGCCGACCGACGGCTGAGCACCTCGCCCAAACCCTGACGCTCCGATGACTTTCCCCGACGACCTCCGCTATACGAACGAGCACGAGTGGATCCGCCTAGGTGACGACGGCATCGCAACCGTCGGCATCACCGATTACGCGCAAGGCGAGTTGGGCGACGTCGTGTTTGTCGAATTGAATGAGGTCGAGGGAGGTGCGGACGACGTGTTCGGCACCGTCGAGGCCGTAAAGACCGTGTCCGATCTCTATCTGCCCGTCGCGGGGTCCGTCGTGGAGATCAACGGCGCGCTGGACGCCAAGCCGGAGCTCGTCAACTCCGACCCCTACGGTGAGGGGTGGATGATCAAGATGAAGGTCGATGACCCGGCCGAAGTCGAGGCGCTGATGTCCGCCGCGGAGTATCAGGGCATGGTCGGCGCTTGACCACGCGTGGCGCGTGCCGGTGCGTGAATGCTAATCGACCGTGTGCGGAGGGTGATCATGGCCGGATATCGTAAGCGACAACCCTCTCAACCCTGAAGGTTCGGACTCGTGCACCAGACGATCCTCATACTAGATTTCGGTAGCCAGTACACCCAGTTGATCGCGCGGCGCGTGCGCGAGTCGGGCGTGTATTGCGAAATCCTCCCCTGCACGGCGGACCAGGACGACATCAAGGCGAAGCGACCCATCGGGGTCATTCTCTCGGGAGGACCGTCATCCGTGTACGATGACGGCGCGCCGAAACTGGATCCGGCGGTCTTGGAGCTGACCAGCCACGGCGAACCGGTGCCGGTGCTGGGCATCTGTTACGGCCTGCAGGCCATCGCCTACAATCTGGGCGGTGCCGTTGAGCGGGCCAGCCGACGAGAGTTCGGACGAGCGCACCTGATCGTCGATGACGCCGGAGGCCTTTTCGACGGCGTCCCGGACGGATCGACCGTCTGGATGAGTCACGGCGACCACCTCACCCGTCTTCCCGATGGCTTCCGCACCATCGCGCACACCGAGAACGCGCCCATCGCCGCAGTAGCATCCGACGACCGGCCGATCTTCGGCGTGCAGTTCCACCCGGAGGTGGTTCACACCGAGCACGGCGCACGGGTGCTGGCCAACTTCGTGCTCGGCGTTTGCGGCGCCGCCGGGGACTGGTCCGCTCAGAGCTTCATCGAAGAGAAGACCCGCGAGATCCGCAAGCAGGTGGGGAAGGACCACGTCCTGCTCGGCCTGTCGGGCGGCGTCGATTCCTCCGTGGCGGCCGTGCTCCTGCACAACGCCATCGGCGATCAGCTACACTGTGTGTTCGTCGACACCGGGCTCCTGCGAAAGAACGAGCGGCAGGAGGTCGAGCGGACCTTCGCTCAGCATCATCACATCGACCTCCTGACGATCGATGCCGGCCAGCAGTTCATGACGGCCCTCGCTGGTGTGGACGATCCCGAGCGCAAGCGCAAGATCATCGGGGCGACCTTCATCGAGGTCTTCGAGGCCGCCACCGAGCAGATCATCGACCGCATCGGCAAAAAGCCTCGCTTCCTGGCGCAGGGCACGCTGTATCCGGACGTGATCGAGAGCGTGTCGTTCAAGGGCCCGAGTGCGACCATCAAGAGCCATCACAACGT
>JBJHBB010000026.1:0-8296 GCA_050485265.1 Rhodothermales bacterium
ATCCGGATCTGTTCTGAAACGAGGTCGATGCCGGTGATCCACTCAGTGACCGGATGTTCGACCTGTAGGCGAGTGTTCATCTCCAGGAAGTAGAAATCACAGTCCTCGTCGTAAAGAAACTCGACGGTGCCAGCACCAACGTAGTTGCACGCCCGAGCCGCGTTGACGGCAGCCACACCCATTTGCTCGCGTAATTCTGGGGTCAAGACCGAGCTCGGCGCTTCCTCGATCACTTTTTGGTGCCGTCGCTGAATGGAGCACTCGCGCTCGAAGAGGTGAACGACGTTTCCGTGTTGATCCGCCAATACCTGGATTTCGATATGGCGTGGGGCCAGGAAGAGCTTCTCGACGTAGACGCGTCCATCACCAAATGCATTCTGGGCTTCGTTCTGGGCCGCTCGCACCGCACGCTCCACATCCTCCTCGTGATGTACCGCCCGCATGCCTTTGCCGCCACCGCCGGCGGTCGCCTTGATCAGGACGGGAAGGCCGATATCACGCACGGCCGCCACCGCCGCGTCGACCGAGTCAACCGCATCGATGGTGCCGGGGGCCATAGGAACGCGGGCTTCCCGCATCAGCTTGCGAGCCGACGTCTTGTCACCCATCGAGCGGATGGCTTCCGGCGGAGGACCAATGAACACGATGCCAGCGTCTATGCAGGCCTCGGCGAAGTCGGCGTTCTCAGAGAGGAAGCCGTACCCCGGGTGGATAGCGTCCACTCTGGCGCTCTTCGCTACCTCCAGGATCCGCTCGATGCGCAGGTAGGATTCGCGCGATGGAGCGGCACCAACGTGATAGGCTTCATCGGCGTGACGTACGTGCAATGCAGATGCGTCGGCGTCAGAGTAGATGGCGATGGGTACGATACCGCGCTCGCGACACGTGCGCATGACACGCAGCGCGATCTCGCCGCGGTTAGCGATCAGTACGCGGGAGAAGCTCGAACCAGGCATCGATTCCGGAGGTGGCACAAAGTGTGTACAGTGCGTGAGGTGCGCCAGACTGTCTCGGTTTCGGACGATTTGGCGGTTCGTCAGGAGTCATTCCTTCGGACCGGCCAAGCTACGAATCCGGCGACCTGACGCAGGATCGTATGCAAGTCAAAGACTACTACAGCCTCCTGAGGGTCGAGCCCGACGCCGACCAAGAGTGCCTCAAGCGGGCATTCCGAAGCCTCGCGCGGCTTTATCACCCCGACCGAAATCTTGGTGACCGTGCGGCTGCGATGAGGTTCAAAGAGGTTGAAGAAGCCTATCGCGTTCTCAGTCACGAAGAGTCCCGCATCCGCTACGACCGCGTAAGGCTGCAGGCCCTGCTGAGCGATTCACGAACGGGGCAGTCATCGTTGGCTGAACCGGACCTGAATGGGCATGCGACGCCCCGGCTTAAGGAGACCGTCATTACGATCACGTTTGAGCAAGCACTCGCAGGTGGGCGCGCCCATACAGAATGCCTGAACGGTGAGGTAATCGAGGTCACTATCCCGCGTGGATGTCGTGACGGCACGATGGTCCGTGTGCCTGCATCGGGCGGAGCGTATGACATCGTCGTGCTGTTCCGCGTGGAACCGCACCAGAGGTTTCGGAGGGACGGCAACCATTTGCACGTGATCGAGAAGATCTCAGCGATGGAGGCCATGGTTGGCACGACATGCTCACTGACAAATCCCTACGGAAAGCGACTACGCCTAGCCATTCCTCCCGGAACGCAGCCCGGGCACAGATTCCGGCTCCGTGGACAGGGCGTGCAGGGATGTGGGGAGGTGGGGGACTTGTTTGTCGAAATCGACGTCGAAGTACCCCGCGAGTTGAGTGATGAGCAGCGGGCCAGACTTCGTGATGCCGCGCAGCAGTTGGGACTGCTGTAGCGCGTATCTTGCTGTAGCGCGAAGCTAGGGGTGTCCCGACAATGTCGGGGCTGAGAGAGTCCCTTAGAACCTGATCCGGTTCGCACCGGCGTAGGGAAGCTTCGGCCCGGCACTCGAAGTGCCGGTCGGCCTCGGGCCTCGCGCGGGAATGTCCTATCTAACCTGCACGGACCCATGCAAGTAACCACCCAGTCCCCAGCGGAAGCGACCCTCGCCACCGCACCCTACCCCGTTCCTCCCTTCGCCCGCCCCTGCCTGGAAGCCGCCGGCGAAGCATTCGGCGCATCGTTTGAACATCCGTTCGTCCGAGCACTCGCCGAGGGCTCACTCGACTCGGAGAAGTTCAAGTTCTACCAGATGCAGGATGCGCGCTACCTCGAGTCATTCGCGGATGCTGCGTGCCTGGTCGCCACACGCACTCCTGCTCCGGCCGACAAGCTCTGGTTCATCGACGCGGCGCGGCTTTGCATCGTCGTCGAGGGCGAGTTGCACGGCAATTACGGCAAGCAACTCGGATACGGTCCCGACGACATCGCCGCGCTCGAGCTCACCCCGAACAATCGCGCGTATCAGGATCACATGATCTCGAACGCTCTGCGCGGGACGCTCGTCGAGGCGGTTGCCGCCCTTGCACCGTGCCCGTGGTTGTACATCGCGCTGGGTGCACACCTGCTGCGCGAGATGGGCTCCATCCCCGAAGACCATCCCTTCGCCGACTGGCTCAAGATGTACTCGGACCCGGGCTTCAACGAGTACATGGAGAACATCCTCGAGCGGCTACAACGCTTCGCCGACGCCGCCGATGAGGCCGCTCGCGAGCGGGCCGTCGAGGCCTTCGTAGTCAGCTGCCGCTACGAGTACATGTTCTGGGACCAGGCCTGGTCCTTCCAGGAGTGGCCTGTTTGAGGATGAGGGAGGATAGAGAGACGGGGAAGTGGAGAGACGGTGACATGAGGAAGCGAAGGAAGGCGAAGCGGCGGTACCACTACGCCGGTTTCCCCACTTCGCCGTTTATCCCCGTCTCCTCGTTTCGCCGTTTCTCAAATGCTCACGCCGCGACGGCTGCCGCCTGCTGCGCGGCCCTCTTGCGCTCGTGCGGATCGAGGTGGCGCTTCCGGAGCCGGATGCTCTGGGGCGTCACCTCAATGAGTTCGTCCTCGCGGATGAACTCAATTGCCTCTTCGAGGCTGAAGCGCTTTGGCGGGGTGAGCTTCTCGAACCCTTCGGCGCTGGCGGCGCGATGGTTGGTTGACTTCTTCTCCTTGGTAATGTTCGCTTCGAGGTCGCCCTCCCGGCTGTTCTCACCCACGATCATGCCCGCGTAGACATCCTCACCCGGGCCGATGAACAGAATGCCGCGTTCCTGCAGATTCAGGATGGCATAGCTGGTGGACTTTCCGTGCCGATCGTTGATCAGCGCGCCAGTGGCACGGTGCATGATCTGCCCGGCCCACGGCCGATAGCCCAGGAAGAGGTGGGTGAGCAGGCCGGTGCCCTTGGTGTCCGTGAGGAACTCTGTTCGATACCCAATGAGGCCGCGGCTGGGAATCTCGAACTCCAATCGCGCGCGA
Source organism: Rhodothermales bacterium (assembly GCA_050485265.1). Taxonomy (GTDB): domain Bacteria; phylum Bacteroidota; class Rhodothermia; order Rhodothermales; family JANQRZ01; genus JBJHBB01. The sequence continues at coordinate 3,442 of JBJHBB010000026.1, forward strand.
CCCGAGCCATGGTTTGTCATCTTGGTCAGCATGCCTTTGCGCATACCGAGCTTCTCGATGACGACCCCACTGAACTCCTCGGGGACATCGATCAGGGCCAGCTCGTAGGGCTCGTTGCGTTTCCCGTCGATCTCGCGGACGATGACCTGGGGCATCCCCACGGCAAGCTCATATCCCTCGCGTCGCATTTGCTCGATGAGGATGGCCATCTGGAGCTCGCCGCGACCGAAAACGACGAAGCTGTCCGCCGATCCGGTTTCCTCGATTCGAATGGCGAGGTTGGTCTCCGCCTCCTTCATCAAGCGGTCGCGCAGGTTTCGACTGGTCACGAACTTGCCTTCGCGACCGGCAAAGGGCGAGTCGTTGATTCGAAACTCCATCGACAGCGTCGGCTCGTCGACCGAGATGGGCTTCAGCGGCTTGGGGTCCTCAGCGTCTGCCAGGCTCTCGCCGAGGCCGATTCCCGAGACACCCGCAACCTGAACCACCTCACCCGCGCGAACCGTCTCCATTGGGCGGCGGTCCAGCCCTTCGGTGACGAAAAGGGCGGTGACCTGGGCGGTACGCTGCTGCCCGTCGCGATGGCAGAGCGTGACGCGCTGCTTCTCGTGCACCGACCCGTTTACCACTCTTCCGATCGCGATCGGGCCGAGGTAATTGTCGGGCTTGACGTCCGTCACCAGAATCTGGAGGGGACCGTTGGCATCCCCCTTAGGCTCGGGCACTGTTTCGATGATCGTTTCGATCAGTGGACGCAGGTCTGTGAGCGGCTCGTCGAGGTCGGTTGTGCACTGGCCGTCGCGAGCAACGGCGTAAAGCACCGGAAACTCGATCTGCTCCTCGCTGGCGTCGAGATCGATGAACAGGTCGTAGACCTCGTTGAGGACCTCGCTAGGACGCGCGTCCTGTCGGTCGATCTTGTTGATCACGACGATGGCCGGCAACCCGAGCGCGAGCGCCTTCGACAAAACGAAGCGCGTCTGCGGTAGCGGGCCTTCGGCGGCGTCAACGAGAAGCATCACGCCGTCGACCATCCTGAGCGTTCTCTCGACCTCACCGCCAAAGTCCGCATGTCCCGGGGTGTCGACGATGTTGATCTTATGGTCGCCGTACCGAATGGCCGTGTTCTTGGCCATGATGGTGATGCCCTTTTCGCGCTCGAGGTCCATCGAGTCCATCACGCGCTCGGCCACATCCTGATTATCGCGGAAGGTCCCGCTTTGCCACAATAGCGAGTCAACCAGGGTGGTCTTGCCGTGATCGACGTGAGCGACGATCGCGATATTTCGTAGGGAGGTCATTCAGGTGCTCTTGAAGGTGGCCGCACGTGCGGCCCAGGGTGTCTCGGTGAGGAAAGCCTAGACGATGGCCTACACCTGGCCCGGTCTACGGGTCCTGCTGGCCCGCGAAGATGTGTGGAACTGCAGGCCTGGTACGGACGGTTGAAGCGCCGCCACTCACCCCTCTCGACCGATGGACCTCGTCAGCCTGCTCATTCTGCTACTCATTGCCGCGCTTTGCGGCGGCGCGGCTCAGGCACTCGCCGGCTACTCGCTGGGAGGATGCCTCGTGTCCATCGTGGTCGGATTCATCGGCGCCCTGATCGGCATGTGGATGGCCGGCCAGTTTGGTCTGCCCGAACCACTTCCGATCGAGGTCGGAGGGCGCACTTTCCCGATCATCTGGAGCGTCGTGGGCGGTGCCGTGTTCGCCTTCCTGGTCGGATTTATCCGCAGAGCAGCCGCCGGAGCGGGGCCTGGCTACGGGTGGCGCCGGCGCTACTAGGTCGCCACGGACTCAGTGATACTGGACAGCGTTTGCTCGAAGCGTTCACCGAACAGTTCGAAAGCCACTCCATCGACGACACGGTCCAGGGGTTTGTGCTCCTCGACGGTCTCGCGGTACGTCTCGTAGCAGGCCAGAGCAGCCTTGCCGGCCTCCAGATCGCGTGGGGTGAAAGTCTCACGTACGCCAATGTCCTCAAGCTTTGAGCCGCGTAGGTGCGGTGGAGCATCTTCAAGTTCGCCGTCCACGAGAGTGAAGAGTGCCAGGCGTCGCGGTGCATGACCCGAACCCTGCCTGCGCAGGTGGCAGTACAATCGCGTCACGACGGCGTGACATACGAGGTGATCCGGATGCCCGCTGATTCCGTGGACAGCATAGGTCACGAGCACATCCGGACGTACTCGCTCGACCTCCGCCGCGATGACCTCCTCGATCTCGAGCGGGTCCATGTACTTCAACCCACCGTCAGGCAAGTCGAGCACCGTCATCCCCGACAGGTCCAGGGTGGATTGGACACAGTCCATCTCCCGTCGCCGAACCTCTCCCATTTCGTCCACGCTCAGTCCGAGCCTGTGGCGCTGCTTGGTCGCTCCACCTTTGGTAAGCGTAAGCAGGTGTACCTGATGCCCCTCGCGACGCTGGCGAGCGATGGCTGGACCTGGCCCAAACGACTCGTCGTCGGGGTGGGGGAAGACGTACAGAATGACCACGGGATCGGGGGCAGGGTGGTCCCTAATGATAGCCAATATCTGTTCCGACGACCATCGAGCCCTTAGCCATGGGCTCAGCCACGCGGACGAAGCAGGTCCTGAAACTGACTTTCGCGATGCAGAGGCCGCAGGTTAGGATCAGCCGCAACCCAGGGGCCGTGTACCATGCCAGTTCCGAACGCTGCCTGCAGGTGACCCACAGCAGCTCGCGAATCGCCCAGGTAGGCATAGATGGCTGCGCGGTAGTATGACGTCTGCCAGCGATGGTATGGCATATCCATCACGGCAGGATCGATCTCGACCTTAAGAGCCTCCTCCACTCTACCCAGTGCGGCGAGGGTGACACCCAACTGACCCATAATCTGAACGTTCGACGGTTGCTCGTCGGCGAGGCGCTCGTAGATCGCTAGAGCGGCTTCGTGATCTCCATTGAAGAAGTGCGTCCACGCAATGCTTCGCTCGAAGGCGCCGCCCTCGTTGCGCAGTTTGAACCACGTGAGAGCGCGCTCGGCGAAATCGCTGGCAGCTTCGGTGTGCCCATGGTGATGCAGGTACGTGGCGGCGAGCATCTTCAGACTGCCTACCTGGCCTTCGCCGTTACGCGCGCCCTTACGTTCGCGAATTACCTCATTGATGGAACCGGTCCGCCCTAGTGCCGCCAGTGCTCGAATCTCTTGGCTGATGGTAATTGGACTGTCAGGATACAGCGCACGGGCGCGCCGTGCTACGGCAAGCTCACGTCGATGCTGTCCCAGCATGTGACGCGACGTGGCGAGTTCGCGCCAGTAGGGGATCCATCCGCGCAGCTCGCCACGCTCGGGCCCGAGCTCGCGCAGCACGCTGATCGCCTCCCGTGGCCGGTTGAGCCTGCGCGCCTGCTCGGCGAGCTGGTAGTGACCAATCGTACCGGGTGCGAGTTTTCGGTGCCGAAGCATGGCTTCGTACGCTGCCTCGTCGTCCCCGCGGAGTAGGGCCTGCAGAAAGTCAAGGGTTATTACCTCCAACGGCCCGAGTTCGGTGCGACGCCGGTCGAGTCGCTGAGCGATAGAATCTGCTTCGGCGCTGCGTCCAAGATTGGACCGCGCAATTGCCGAGGCGAGCCAGGGCATGGCGTAGGTGTCGTCGCTTTGGAGTGCGCGGTCGAAATGTCGAAGTGCTGTCTCGAAGTCGAATCGAATGAACGCCTCCATTCCACTCACGTAGGCGCGATAGGCCTCGAATGATGGAGGGCGGGTTGCCACGCTCGCATGTGTGGGGATCTCAGCGAGCGGCGCGAGCGCTGCCAGCACATCGCGGCGAACGCCGTCAATGCCGGACTGGGGATCATCCGCAGGCACCCTAACCGGCTCGATCGTCGTGAGTACGCGGCCGTCACGCGCTCGTGTCAGCTGGGTGTGGAAGATGATGGAGTCTCCACTCAGGTAGAAGGCCCCGGTCACGACCGAGCGAGCTCGGGTCTCGCGCACAAGCCATCGCAATGCGGCGGCCTGGTCGAGTGAAGCGTCACGATGGCGACGTGTGCTCAGAACGGCTGTCGAGGGTACGACCTCGAAGATTCCGGTGGCGGCGATGCCGTGGGTGACCCAGTCTGCGGCCATCTCCGCGAGCGGGTCGAGGGCACTCTCCTCCGTTCGGTTCTCGAAGGGGACTACCATGATGGGTTGGACGGCCTTCGGGGATGAGCCGTCGGGCCGCAACTGAAGATAGGCGAGGGACCCCAAAGCGATGATCGCCGCGGTAGCTCCGATCGCGAGGGTCTGGTGCGACAGGCGCCGTGACGATCCAGGCGATGGGCTTCGGACGGGCACAGTCGAGGTAGCGATGGCCGCCGCGGGCTTTCCGTCACCGCTAGAGAGCCGGATTTCCAGATCTGGCGGCTCATCGTCAAGACCTATCTCGGTGGAGGGTCTGCCATCGCCCGTCCTTTGGCGGATGGCGTCGACGATGCTGATCGTCTCGGGCGCTGGATCGATGTCGAGCTCTCGGTGGAGCTTACTTGAGAAGCCCTCGAATGTGGCTACTGCCCCAGCGCGGTCGCCCGTTCGATCGAGGAGGATGATCAGACGCCGCGCGGTGTTCTCGTCGAAAGGAGTCAGTTCGAGAGCCCGGCGCGACCAGCGGATGGCCGCGGCAAGGTCGCCTTCGGAATCGCTCCTGTCAGCGAGGGTGGATGCAGCTCGGGCGGCCGATTCGCGCAACGCCGTTCGCTCTGTGTCCAGCCAATCTTCGAAGTTAGGTGCATCCGGGATGTTGAGCCCGTCGAGCCAGTCGCCCCGGTATAGTTGCATCGCCGCTGCAAGGTCATTGGCGGCGAGGAGTCGTCGGAACTCAACGACGTCGCACCACAGTGCCCCTTCGGC
>JBJHBB010000026.1:8306-11316 GCA_050485265.1 Rhodothermales bacterium
CCCTTCGGCGATGCAGATCTCGTCGGCACCCCGGTTGATGATCACCCCGCCCCCCAGGCTCTTCCGCAGAAAGCGAATTGCCTGTCGAAAGGCGCCTCGTGCGCGCTCGTCATCAGACTCGGGCCAGAACATGGCCAACACGGTGTCGCGCCGAACGAACTGGCCCGGCGCGCAGACGGCGAGATAGGCGAGCAAGGCGAGGCGCTTCGGCTGCGCGAGCACTTCCTCGACCGGTGAGCCGTCCGCACCGCGCAGTTCGGCCGTACCCAGAATGCGCAGTTGCACCATTTATCGTTGCTGCGAGCGGAAAAAGTTCAGGTCACCCGTGGATCACGGCGAGGTCACAGGCCAGTCACGGCCGTCGGATAAACTGGCCCAAGGTGCACAATTCGCGCCTTTGAGTCAACTCCAACCCTCAGAAAGTCAGCCATGTACATCACCACTCGCCTCGGACTGCTGGTCGTCCTAGGAATGTTCGCAATCGCGAGCGTCGCGACTCCAAACTCCCTGGCGCAGTCGACGTCGACGTCAGTTGGCTCCCCTGTGGACCGACTCGATGAGCTGAGCCTGGCTCAGTTTCAATCTGGAATACCGGTCTATGCGTCCCTTGGTTCAGAGCAGCGTGGCGAAGAGTTGGGTGCGCTACTCGCGGAGGCCGTCGACTTCTACGAGCGCGAGCTCGGCGTTCGATTGGAGCTAGCTCTGGTCGTCCTCAATGAGGAAGACTGGGCCGCGTTCACGCCCGTCCCCTATGGCTTTCCTCATTACGTGTCAGGGACTCCGGACCTGGCCGTGCTCGGAGCTTTGACCGCCAACGAGGCTGCGGACGACCTGCGAGCCCGCGAGCAGTTCGCACCAGCCGCCGATCGTGCGCGTGTCGAGGACCTGGGATACGCGTGGGATGAGGCCTCAGGTAAGGTCATCGACCTCGTTGGGCTGCATGAGTTGGGCCACATCTACGTGCGCGCCCTCGGTATCGAACCGCACAACCGCTGGTTCTCTGAGATGCTGGCCACCTACATCGGCTATGCATTCATGCGACTCGAGCGGCCGGAATTGGCCGTGCTGTGGGATAGTGTGATTGGCGCCGTGCCGTCGAGCCCGCGTCCCGACCATGAGTCGTTAGCGGACTTCGAGCGACTCTATGTGGGCGTAGGTACATCCAATTACACGTGGTACCAGGGCGTCTTTCACCTGCGCGCGCAAGAGGTCTTCGAGCATCAGGGTCTCGACTTCCTGCGGCGGCTCGGTCAAGAGCTACCCGCCGACGCCAGCGCGCGCCTCGCAACCGATCAACTCCTGGCGCGCCTCGAGCGCATCGAGCCAGGGTTTCACGCCTGGGCCGAGCGGCTCGGGCTCATCACCAACTGAATCCACTCAGGAGGATATCAGCATGACGCGCATCCTTTCACTCCTTGTCGTGTGCGGGTTTCTTGGAGCTTGCAGCTCTGCTCAACCTGACGATGACCTTTACGCGATGACCCTGGCCGAGCAGGCACTGGTCAGTCAGGGGATGGTCGTCAAGACTATCCCGGACGAAGATCCAGGACCGCCGTTCTACGCCCGTGTTACTCCCCTACTGAATCAGCTCTTTGTTGACGGCGAGACGCTCGTGATTCCCTTCTACAGGGGTACCGACTGCGTGCCGCCCGATTTCGACCTGATGCAGATCTTTCACTTCCCAGATCCCCCGAATCATTTCGGAGCATTCGAGTGTCCGCTGAGCGTTTGGGGACGGCTTCTGATCGAGGCCGATGCACCGATGGGGACCTTCCCCAAACTGGTAACTCTCTTTGGGGAGGACGTGACGTTCTTCTTTGTCCCGTGGACGCCGTTCCAGGCGGCGATGCAAAACGGCCCGGTGACCATGGGCGTTCTCGAGGATCTGGGGGCCGTCGCCGGTAGCGCAACGCGGTTCAACGAGACCCTCCGGCCGCGCGAGGGCGAGCACCATATCGTCATCAACGCTGGCGGGCAGCTTGACGACGGGCGCCGATTCACGTTCCACGTGACGCACATCGAGGACCAGACCAAGAGCATCCGGCTTCAAATCCGATGAAGGGAGGCGGGCGGGGAGGGGTCAACTCTCCTCGCCCGCTGACTCAGGGATCACTTCCCGAAACTCGACCTCGCCCGTCTCCAGCATGCGTTGCACGTACGGGTGGCAGAGTTTGCACCCCTTGCCGAAGGCGATGTGCTGCTGCAGTTCGGGGATCGTGGTCGCACCGGTTCGGCTGGCCACCTCTCGCAGCTCCGCGAAGCGGATAGCGAAGCAAACACAGCGGTCGATGCGCAACCCCGTCACTCTTCGCCAGCGAGAATCTCGACGTGGGTCGGCGCTACGCCTGCATTCGAGAAGGTGTCGACGAGGGAGCCCTGCTGTGTGTGGACGGTCAGAGTACCCTGCGCGTTGAAGGGCTCCGAGGGGTGAGCACGCGCCAGGTACAGGTATTCCCTCCGGGGGTCGTAAGCGACTGCTCCAATGGGTGAACCGCCGACGTCCAGTGTGGCTACCAGGCTGTTGGTCGCGGTATCAAAGCGGTGTACTCGCCCCAGGTCGCCGGAGATCGCGAAGATGGTCTGCATCTCGGCGACGTAGGTAGCGGCTTGCCCACCAACGGCGCTGCCGAGGGCCACGTCGAAGTCCGTTCTGGTGATGACGAAATGCGAGGCGGGATCCACGGTCACGATGGCGCCGGGTGAAGGGTTCTCGCTCCAGGCGGGGAGCCCCTCGCAGACGACCTGCACTTCCTGTGCGGCGTCTACGAAGACCGACTGCGGCCCATCGCAATCCAGGTCAACGGTGGCAACGACCTGCATCGACTGGGTGTCGAGGACGGTGAGCGTGTTGCCCGAGCCCCAGTCGTGGTTCGCGACGAAGAGCCGGTCCCCGACGCGAGCCATGCCTTCGGGATTTCCGCCGATGACCACGGGAGACTCGGCCTCGAGCGAGGTCAGGTTGAAGCGGGTCACCGCCCCGTCGCCGAAGGTGTCCGGATCTGTGTAGAGG
>JBJHBB010000027.1:0-9649 GCA_050485265.1 Rhodothermales bacterium
GCATTCGTGGGATGGCTCGCCAGGACAGGCAGTGCGATCCAACTCTGCTACGGATTCGAACATCGAACGGAGACGGCTGACGCCCAGCTCAAGCTCGCCATGCTCGCTGGAGCGGGTGTCTCGAGCTTGACGCTGCAGGGCACCGAGATCCTCGTCACGCAGCTCGGAAAGCGCGTCATGACGACGCCCTATGCGCAGGCCCCGATTCAAGCGGCAGTGAAGGCGCTCGCAAGCAAGGTAGGAATCACCCTCACACACAAGAGCTTCGCCAAGGCCGTTCCTGTCGTGGGCGGTGTGGTCAATGGGTCAGTCCAAGGCGGACTCGTCTACGCCGGCGGGAAGCGAATCCATACCTACTACCGGGAGATCTCGGGTTCAGCCTCCGTGACGACGGTCGAAGATCCGATGTCTGATGACTGAGGGCGGACGTGTGACCCCGACGCGCCGCAAGTAGCACGCCCGAGGTCGAATTCGATGAACGAAGAACTGCTCTTCCATGTCGAAGGCGGCGTTGCGCGTCGTGCGTCCCTCCACCGCTTCCGGCTTCGTTGGACACGCGATTGACAGGTGACGACGATGACGGTCATGGACGAGAAGAAGCAGCCACTGGTCCACTCGACAAGCCGTCAATTGGACTTGAGCAGGCCGCCCCTAGATCGCGTCCCGCGCTTGCCGAGGAGGGGCGGGATGACCAGACGATTCACGGGCAGGGCTCGCTGTCGAATCTCGCGGCTATGGTCGGCTTTACTCAGGTCGCAGCGTTTGACTTCCGGCGTGGCTAGGAGGCGCCAGAGCATGATGGCAATTGGCTTCATTGAGGCCTCTTTCGGAGTCAGCACCCTATGAAGGCGGACACGCTCGATTTCAGCAGACTCTTTGGCGCAGACGTGCGATACGTCGTTCCGATGTTCCAGCGTCCCTACGTCTGGGAGCAGGAGAAGCAGTGGGAACCCCTTTGGCAAGACGTCGTGGACGTCGTCGATGCGCTACTTGACAGCTACGAGCGTCACGACGACCCACGGGACGCCGAGCAGGCCGTGCCGCCTCACTTCCTCGGTGCAGTGGTTCTCGATCCACTTCCGGTAGGAGCTGGCAGGGTTGACGCCCGCCACGTGATCGACGGTCAGCAGCGGCTGGCGACGCTCCAACTCCTCATTGCCGCTATTCGAGCGGTGGCTGAAGGAGACGACCGGCTCGAACGGCACGCGCGAGTCCTCGGCAAGCTCCTAACGAACGATCCTGATCTCATCGACCCGGGCGAGGACGAGCAGGCGTTCAAGGTCTGGCCCACGAAATGGGATCGAGACTCGTTCGTGGCCGCTATGCGAAACGACCCTCTGGAAGGCCGCGTCTCCGACGCCTACCGGTTCTTTCTCGACGCAGTCGAGGCGTGGACGACGGAGGCTGGTGCCGAGGGAAACGATCAGCTCATTCGGCACTTCGACGCACTCCAGGTGGTAGTCCGTAGTCTCCTGAAGATCGTGGTCATCGACCTTGAGCCGAATGACAACGCGCAGGCGATCTTCGAGGTGCTCAACGCTCGGGGTACGGAGCTCCTGGCGGTGGATCTGATCAAGAACCTTGCTTTCCGGGTCGCTGAGAGTCGCGGGGAGAACGTTCTCCGTCTGTACGAGACATACTGGCAGAAGTTCGATAATGAACCGTGGCGGCGTCAGGTCGTGGTTGGGCGGCTCCGCCGCGGACGCGCCGACCAGTATCTTCAGCACTGGCTCGTCATGCAGACCGCGCGCGACGTCCACTCCCAGCAACTGTTCCCCACGTTCCGGGATGCGCTCCAAGACAACGGCGACGGCCGAGTCGAAGATCTCATTGCTGACCTCTCCCGCCACGCTGACGTGTACGACTCCTTAGACAGATTCCCGAGGGAGTCGGACGATGGCGCATTCTTCGAACGCATGGCGACCCTCGACGTCAGCACTTTCGTACCAGTGCTCCTCCTCCTCTACGGCCTCGACGAGAACGTGCTCGCCTCGCACGAGAGGCGGCGCGGCCTTCGTGCGCTCGAGTCGTGGCTGGTCCGGCGCGCCATCATTCGAGGGACCACCAAGGACTACAACAAGGTCGCGCCGACGCTGGTCGCGCGGATCAAGCGCGAGCCTGATAGCGCGTCTGATGTGCTCGTCTCGTGGCTCCAGGAGGCGCAAGGTGAAACGCGCGAGTGGCCAGACGACGAACGCGTCCGCCAGGAGCTACTCACAGCGCCGGTATATCGGACCATCAAGCGGGCAAGACTCGTCATGATCCTCGAAGCGGTAGAGCACCACCTGCGCACCAATCTGTCGGAGCAGCTTGCGACGACAAGCGGTCTTCATGTCGAGCACGTTCTGCCGCAGAGCTGGCATCAGCACTGGCCAATCCCTGAGGGTGCAGACCACCGGGCCACGGAGGAACGAGATGTTGCCAAGCATCGACTCGGGAACCTCACCCTGCTCGCATCAAGGCTGAACCAGGCTCAATCGAATGCGCCCTGGGTCGAGAAGCGAGAACTTATCCGCGAACACTCGCTCCTGAGGCTGAGCCAGTCCATCGTCGCACACGACACCTGGGACGAGGATCGTATTGCTCACCGGTCGGAGAGGCTGGCCGATGTTGGACTGGCTATTTGGCCGGGTCCCGACGATCCAGGGTGGTCGGCTAGCCACCAGGGTTCGCCTGAGGCCCCATCCAGCTGAGGCTGTCGTGCGCGTGGGCGGTTCCTGCAGAGTCGCGATCGCGTTGGGCGCTTCCTCTTGGGCGAGCCTTACGACGACCAACTCGACCGTCGGTGGGCGGATACCCGGTTGGTCGTGGGGTAGGTCCAGTGGAGCCGAACCTCGCTCGCACGATCCTTGAGAGCGTCTCACGCGCCGAACTTCCCTGTCCCGCGAAAGTCGCAAGGCCGACAGAGTGACTTCCGATAAACGGTGTAGCGGCTCCCTCGACGCCGAAGTCGGCCGCACCCGCCAGGTCGTCGGAGCGGCGCGTTGGGTGGCTGGCCGCCATCAAGGACCAGGGTCGGCGATAGTGGTCAAGGCGGTCACCACGGCACTGCTGGCCAGCTCCGCGTCGCTCGCAGTTTCCAAGGTGAGGATCGTGCCGTTCGTCTTCTGCAGCAGCCAGTGTGTCGCTTGACCGTCAGTGAGCGCGTAGCCCGTCGCGATAGGCACGCCCTCGCCGCCGGTCGATGGCACCCGTTCGACCTTGGCGGTACTCCCCAACAACGTGACATGCAGTAGTCCGTCACCGTTCGGCGAGGGCAGGAACCACGACCACTCGACCGGTGGTGGCTCGTCGGCGAGACGCACCTCACTGGAGGTGCCCGGAGCTGCTCCGAGGCGAGCCGGGGCGGATACGGGCTCCGCTGGGACGGTGGGCGGAACAGCGGTAGCGGACGGCGTCGTCGCGCCGGCCAGCACCGTCGGGAGCCGATCGCGGTGTAGCAAGGTCACCGTCTCGCGAGCCCGGGTCAGCGCCACGTACAGCAACCGTGGCCCTATCACGGGGTCGACGCGGTAGAGCGCCTCGGGGTCGAGCACGAACACGTGGTCGAACTCCAGCCCGTTCGCCGAGGTTGCTGGGACCAACGTCACCGGTTCGTCGAGGGAGCGCGCAGCCCAGGTGTGGTCGATGCCAGCGTCATCGAATGTCTGCGAGACCCGCTTCAGAGACTCATCATCGGCGATCACCGCGATCGATCCGCTGCTGGCGTCCTCAGGCAGCACGGTCTCGACGAAGTCCACGAGCTGTACGTCCAGTTCGCGCTCGTCGTCGACCTGGATGATCGCCGGTTCGTCTCCGTCGGTGATGACGGAGTTGGCGGGCTCGATGTCTACGTCGATGCTGGCCAGCAGCCGGTTCGCGTAGTTGAGCAAGGGGGCTGTCGTCCGGTAGCTGTAGCGGAGCTGGGCGATCTCCTCCACCTCGATGCCAGCACTTCCGAGGTGGTCGTCCCAGCTGCCCGGTGCCCACGGCGAGGTGCCTTGGGCGAGGTCGCCGAGAACCGTCATCGCACCACCGCTACTGAGCCGGCGTTGCAGCATCCGTAACTGCATCGGCGAGAGATCCTGGGCCTCATCGACGACGATGTGCAGGTAGCGCTTGCCGATCGCAGGGATCCCATCAAGCTGGACCGCAGCTTCGTCGAGAAGCGGGAGATCGTCGAGCGTCCACCTCCGCTCCCTCAACCGCCCGGTGGGGGAGAGGATCGCCTCGCGTTCCTCTGAGGTGAGCAGCCCGTCCGAGGCACGCGCGAGCAGGATGCGGCCGCTGGTCAACTCGTGGACCACCTCTCGCGGAGAGCGAGTCTCCATGAGACGGTTCAACGCGTTCTCGAACTGTTCGGGCTCCTCCCGTGCGATCGCCATGCCTCGCCCTCGGGCATTGCCAGGGGCCGGCTTGCCGTGTCGAGCGCCACCAAGTGCATCGAACAGGCGACCGCGTAGGTCCTCTCTCCGGCGGTTGTACGGCGCGGTGGAGGCACGAACCGCGGCGAGTAGATGCTCGAGTTCCGCCCTTGGGATGGTCACCTGGCCGAGAGTGAGGTCACCCTCGTCGTCCCAGCCGATACGAGCGTCGAGGTAGCGGCGGATGACCTCGGCCATCACGGCGCGACCCTTGATCTCCCTGGCAGTCGGCCGGTCGCTTCCCTGTGGGCGAACGTCATGGTCCGCGAGGCCGTGGATCGACGTCTGGAGGACCGCTGCCCGACCGAGCTCGGGGAGAACCCGCTCGATGTAGCGCATGAAGACCTCGGACGGCCCGACCACTAGCACGTCGCCCTCTGTGATGTCTCCGTCCGATCGGAACAGCAGTACCGAAACGCGGTGCAGACCGATGATCGTCTTGCCGGTCCCGGGGCCACCCTGCACCACCAAGGTCGCGTCGACCGGCCGTTCCATCAGCGCGAACTGCTCGGCTTGGATCGTGGCCACGACATCGTGGAGCTGTCCGCCGCTTCGCCGCTCAAGCGCTTCCAGGAGCGGGTCTCCACTACCCGGGTCAGGCTGCCCATCGACGAACCGGGTCTCCCTCACCTCCGTGAGCCTCCGCTGCTCACCGTCGAAGGTGCGGGTCCTCGCGACCGCTCCTCCCCCGTTGAACACGGTCGGCTCACGGAATGCCTTGGCGAGCGGCGCCTCCCACGAGATGACAACCGGCTCTTGGTCGGCGAGCGCGGCCAAGTGCACCATCCCGACGTAGTACGTCTCGCCCGCGAGCTCCCCGGCCGGTGCAGCATCCGAGGCGAAGTCCACCCGCCCACGGACGAGGAGCCGATCGCCATCTCGGAGAAGCTGCCTCAACTGCTCGAGCTTGGCTTGCCGGCTCGTGTGGATCGCCTGGGCGTCCTTCTGGTTCGCGGCATGGGTCGGCCCATCTCGAGCCTCGAGCAGGTGCTCCGCGATGGCATAGGCCGCGTCGACCCGTTCCTGCTCGAGTTTCAGCACCTCGGCCTTGGCCATGCGGTTCTCCCCGTGCCGGTCCCTCTGGGCCACTCCACAGCAGACTACGCGTGACCTGTGACGGCGACCAGGTAGCTGAACGAGGGCCAGACCCCGGTTGCCGTGGCAATCAAGAAGTCGCTCCGTACCTGCGAAGGAGCGCGGCCACCTCCGGAGGAGGATCGCCGGCCGCATGCTCGTATTGCTCCCGCAGCCCATCGAGTAACTCCCGCAACCGTTGCTCGTGCGGATCCAGCCCCTCGGCACCGAAGGCTAGGACCGGGACGTCGCCGAAGGCGGTCTCATCGACCAACAGGTCGAGGAGCTCAGCGATGTAGGACCCGCCGGCCCCCCCGGGGCGTCAACTGTCGCGGGCTATGGCCAGATCACTGTCACATCGGGCCCCCAGAGCCGGCTCAGCTCGGGCGCTGGGACTGCCATGAGCGCAGTAGCGACCGGCCCCGCACCCTGAAGCCCCGCCGAGCGGCGGATACGACGGATCTCGAATAGAGCCTGGTACGGGCTTGGATCACCCATCCCGTATCCGACGAACAGGACGTGCCCTGTGAGCAGCAGCATCTGCAGTGCGCCGCGAAGCTCCCAGCGGTTAGGCCGTGTTCGATCACGTCCTCACGGGTCAGCACCGGATGTCCCGGGACTGGGTCTGCGTTTCCGACCGGCAGACTGCCGTGGAGCTTCAGCAATCGTCGTTCCGCCCCTTCCATAGGGATGACGGACAACACATCACCGAAACCGGCGAGGACGGCATCCCCGTAGAGGCAAGCGAAGTTCGTCGATAACGCATCACGGGCCTCCAGGCCGGCTAGCAGCAGATGCAGCGGGTTCGGCCGCAAGTCGGAGAAGGCATCTGGCAGCTCCTTGCGCAGTGCTCGCCTTCTTACGCGAATCAGCTTTGCGACCTTACCCCCGAGAGATGAGGCCTCTCCGCATGATGCCGGCGGAACTGGCCCTCCCAGACAGAACCGACACGCTTGCGCAGGACTAGGGTGACGAACAACCACCGTGGGAGGGCGGTCGATGGAGGCGCTCTGGGAGCGACTGAGCTCGATGGTCGACTCCACCTCTGGAGCTGAGGTGAAGGAAGCCAGGGGAGACGTCACCGTCAGGCTGCCGTCGGGGCCCGGGCTTTACTCTTTCGTCGCCCTCGAGCGGGAACCGGGCTCGATCTTCAACGCCATGTGGCGACTCTCGGTCGAGACGCTTGTTGCGGCCGAAACTCCCTCCACCGATGAGAGCGCCGAGTTCCTCCAGCGCGCGAATGCATCGGCCTTCGGCGGATCCTGGCAACGCTTCAGCAACGGTGATGTCGGGGTAGTTGGGTCGTTCCTCGTGCACGAGTCCAGTGCCCCAAGCCTGGCCGAGCTCCTACCGCAGTTTCTGGCGCTGCAGGTTCAGGACGCCCTGGCTGTCGGACGACCACCTACAGGACGACCGTTCTCGGACGCGCACGGTGAACCGTCGGTCGCCCAACAGGTCTGGGAACGTGAGGTACCACTTGAGCAGCTCGTGGACCTGCTCAGCTGGAGGTCCTCCCATCACCGCGCTCAGCGGTTCCCCGTATGTGCGCTCTACGAGGACGGGGCACAGCTCCTTGTGCCCCCTTTCGTCGGTGATGCCGTACGAGGATCTTCGGGCGATCTTCTCGAGTCGCTCCTCCAACTCACGATCGCGCGTACAACCCATCCTCGGCGCGGGATGGGCACGCTGATCCAGGTGCCGTTGGCGGCTTCGGTGCAGGACGACGCTGGCGTCCACACGGTCTCCCCCTGGGCGCACAACCTTGGTCGCTGGCATGGGACCGCCCTTGGCTCGCTCCTAGAATGGCCTAGCGAGGACGGAGAGACGCAGGTCGTCTACCGGGCGTTCGCTCCGGACGCGCTCGTCTCCGTCCTGGCCCCGAAAACGGCACTCGACCGGCTTGTGGACATAGCCCTCGGAGTCGTGAACTGTGCGGGTGCTGCGGGAATCGCCATAGCTTCTATGGAGGCGGGCAAGGGGCCCGAGGAGGTCGAGCCGCCCTTCAGGCGAGATCAACGAGTAGCGCAACTCAGAGCTTCGGTGCCAGTTCGGCCGCGGCCCGATGGCCTCGTTGACCTCGACGGAGCCGTTGTGGAGTCGGGCTATGCACTCCTGGATCGGCTGGCGTCCGATCAGTTGCAGATCGACACCGCCGCTCATGCGATCACCCGGGAGGGGTTCACCTGGCTGCCGACACCCTTCACACAACGGGTCACTGCGACGCCTGTGCAAGCTAGCCGTGGGCACGAAGTGAGTGTCGTGCGCCTCGCCACCCGCCTAGGAGAGACAGAACACACGGCTACGGACACTGATGCTGTGGCGCGGCGTTGCGTCGAACTGGCATCTGACGCAGCCATGGCTTCATTGGTGCTGAACGATGATGGCACCGTCGACCTCACCTCGACCATCGTGCTCCACGAAGGAGTCTGGTGGCACCGGTCGTCGATGATCGCGGTGATCGCTGCCACGCACACCAACCTTGCAGGCCCGCTGTCGGAAGCACTGGCCGCTACAGGACTCCGCTCGAGTCGGCACGAGGGGTTCGAGGAACTCGAGATCACCGCCGACGACGCCATCGTCGACGTGGTCCCCGAGCTCCTCGAAGCCCAACGCGGCCGCATACCGGAACCGGACATGCTCGTGCACGAAGCCATCCAAGCGATGCTCACGAGAGAGGGCGCTAGGCAGCTCGAAGGTGAATCGGCCCCGGACGCGGTTCTGCCGCTCCGAGTCCTGTCGCCGGCGGGCGGCTTCGATCCAGTGCTTGGCGAGGTCGCCGTGTTCTTCGGTGCGATCGACCATCCACAGGCGGGGCCAAGCATCCGAGTGATGGTGCATCCGGGGTTCCCCGTACCGCTCGACGAAGACCAGCTCCCAGCTCTCGCAGCCCGTCTCACCACCGAAGCTCATGCCCACCCGGTTGGGGCCTTCACCCCCGCCTGGGAGTCCAGCGGGCGAACTCTCGTTGCGACCATGACCGTCCCGTGCCTCACGTTGGCACAGCTGAGCCAGGGGAACGTCACCGCCCTCCAGCAGGCAGACCTCCTGCTCCACACGGTTGACGCCTCGGTAGCCGCTGTTGCTGATGCCGTTGAGCGACACCCCACCGTGTTCCCGAACTTCGACCGGAGCCAACTCCACCTACGAGATGGGCAAGGGACTCCTCACGTGGATCATCTAGATGGCTTCGCGCTCTGGTCTCTAGGGACCAACGTCCGATGTCTAGCAGTCCGCCTCGAGGCCTCCGTCCCTGAACGCTGGCTGACGACGCCATTGCCGCTCGCTGGAACGGATGCCCTCGCGGTATGGCTCACCACTGGCCCACACGATCGATTCGACATGGAAGGTACGCAACTCGTTGCCGAAGCCCTCAGTGATCATGGCGTCAACCTCCGGCTGCCGCACGGTGTCGAACGATTCATCCCACCGGACGACCTGCCCACGTTCGCTTCGATGTTGCGTTACGCCGAGGCGCCAGCTGTGGGTACGAGCGAAGGCCCAATCATCCTGACTCCCCTGGATCTCTGGGGAGACGACGATGCCATCAACCTGCTCCTACCCCCGACACCGCCGGTGGCGGCGGTCTTCTCACGCGACCTGAGCTACGAAGGGGTGGCAGCAACGACCCAAGACGCCCTCTGGCTGAGGTTCCGATCTTCAGCCGGAACTGTCCATGTGGAGCTCATGACTAGCCTCATCACGAGCATGCTTCAGATGGTCGAGGGCGCCGACAGCGTCCCGGTCGAGATCGGCTTTCCGGCCGTCGACCCGAGGGTGGTGTCGACGCCGACCCCGGCACCGAGTCGGATCGAGCTGTCCACCAGTCGCTTGCAGGAAGCCCTCGATCTACTCGCGAGGTTGGAACCACCGGGGACGATCGTTTCGAGCTCCACACGCGGTCCGGTCAGATCTTGCAGATGTCGCCCGGTTCGGCCTTCACCACGCACATGACTGGCTGTGTAGCCACTCGCCCCGAGCCGCTTCAAATCGGCGATGAGGCGCTGTTCAAGCGCGGCTTCAGCCACGATCGTGAGAAGCTGTCGGTTTGCGATACGCACAACGTGCCCCCTGTTGGTGCGGGTTAGCTCAGCCATTCGGCTAACGCGATGTATAGAGGAATCCCCAGCGTGATGTTGAACGGGAAGGTGACGCCCAGTGCGGTCGTGATAGAC
>JBJHBB010000027.1:9659-11078 GCA_050485265.1 Rhodothermales bacterium
CGAGGTAGGAACCACCGTGGACGATCGTTTCGCGCTCCAGCCCACCGAGGTCTTCGCGCTCTCCCACCACCTTTCACAGCTCCTGATGCGCGATGAGTCGTCCACGATCGGGCACGTTCGACTCACCGCTCGGGGTGGACGGCGTCGTTGGTACGCCACCGATTCCTACGTCGCCGGCATACTCGAGGCAGATCATGATGGCCCAGACTGCGACATCCTCCTATCCCCTCGCATCCTGCCGCCGCGGGTGACGGAGGACTCTCGTTGCGAGTTGGCGGTGCCGCGACTGCGGCGCGACGGGACTTTCGAGGGACCGGCCACGTTGCGCGTGGATGATCTCGCGGTCACCCAACCGGTCCGGTTTCCTGTCTACCCGGACCTGGACAGTATCTTGGGTGACGCCATCGCCGAGCCGGGAGCCTCGGTGGAGGTGCTGACCGACTCGCTGGCTGAACTGCTGGCAGTCCTACGCATCCGCCCAGCGGGTTCCGCGGAGCATCTCAACCCGCCAGCGTTCCTGACCGTCGGAGAGGGCAGGATCAGCATCCATGTGGACTGGCCCGGCTGGGGCGAGTCGAGAGCTGCAGTGGAGGGTTCCGACTGCACGGGGATGGCCACAGCAGCCGTCGGTCTCCACCTCTTCCAGCGGTTGGTCGACGCCTCCCCTTCGACGGTCACCTTGCGCGTACCCGTCGACCGCGGCCAGCCCGTCAGCGTGACCTCCGCCGGCTTCTACGGTCTGCTCATGCCACGCACGTGGCCAGATGCCGCAGCCCGGCTCGTCGAGGTGCAGCAGATCCTCGAGCAGGATCTCGGGATCGGGTACATCGAGCCCGACGCGGATGGCGATCTCCCTCTCGCGTTCGAGGACGTCCACACCTACATCCGTACCGTCGAGGGAACGAACGCTGACGTGCAGGTGTTCACGGTCCTCGCCCGCGGCCGCGACGCGGACACCGAACTGCTCCGACGGATCAACGAGCTGAACAGCGTCGTGCGTGGCTGCCGTCTCTTCATCGTCGCGGACCAGGTGCTGCTCGAAGCCGACCTTCCGGGAACCGAGCTCTCCCCCGATAGCTTGCGGAGCACCCTCAAGGACGTCGCCCACACGACCCGGATGGTGCGGCCCCTCTTCGATGCATGAACCGCCAACGGAGGTCGTGCTGCGCGCCGCCACCATCTTGCGGATGCAACTCGGCTAGCCCGAGGCTTGCGTTTCTCGTGCTGACCAGCCGATCTCGACGTCGGGGTCCGCGGAGCCTGTCCAGACCACGCTCTGTTGGTGAGGTGTCGATTCGAAGATGGCGTTCTGCTCGTAGCGTCGGGCTAGTTCGATGACTTGCTCGGGCTCGCCGTCGATTATGGCGTAGCTGTCTTCACTCCAGGACGAGTCACGCGAGCGGCCCACTGCCTCCACGT
>JBJHBB010000028.1:0-4718 GCA_050485265.1 Rhodothermales bacterium
CTGGACAACCATGTCGCAACGCCCCGATCAGGAGCGCGCCCGCCTCGCTGCGCTCGAAGAGTTACGACAGCTGGGTGTGGACCCATATCCCTCCGAGGAGTGGGTCGTCAGCCATCGGGTCCAAAACCTCCTGAACTCATACGAGGATGACAAGCACGACCCGGAGCGGGAAGGTTCCGTACCGATCCATGCGACGGTAGCCGGGCGCGTGACGTCGAAGCGCGTGATGGGTAAGGCGGCCTTCTTTCATCTGCAAGACGAGAGCGGCCAGATTCAGGTATACATCCGGCGCGACGACTTGCCGGAGGGCTTTTATAACTCGGTGTTCAAGCGTCTGATCGACCTCGGGGACATCGTCGGGATATCGGGGACGGTATTTAGGACGAAGATGGGGGAGGTGTCGCTACACGCGGATTCCCTCCGCCTGCTTGCCAAGAGCATCCGCCCGATCCCGTACCCCAAGGAAGTTGACGGTGAAGTCTACAACCCTGTCACCGACAAGGAATTCAGGTATCGACTTCGATATGTCGACCTGGTCGTGAATCCCACGATCAGGGAAGTCTTCCACAAGCGCGCCCAGATTATCACGTCGATAAGGCGATTTCTGGACGAGAGGGGATATCTCGAGGTGGAAACGCCGGTGCTTCAGCCCCTCTACGGTGGTGCGGCCGCACGGCCCTTCACCACGTTCCACAACGCGCTCGAGATGCCGCTGTATCTGCGCATTGCGGACGAACTATACCTGAAGCGGTTGATCGTTGGTGGATTTGATGGAGTCTATGAGATAAGCAAAGACTTTCGTAACGAGGGATTGAGTCGATTCCATAATCCAGAGTTCACGATGTTGGAGCTCTATGTAGCCTACAAGGACTACATTTGGATGATGGATCTCGTAGAAGAGATGATCGAGTCCGTATGTCTGCACCTGTATGGCAGCACTGATGTTGACGTGAAAGGTGTTGATGGATCTAGCCACACCATTTCGTTCGCGCGCCCCTGGCGACGCATTCCCATGTTCGAGGCCATCGAGGAGAAGACAGGTCATGATCTCTACGGAAAAAACCGTGACGAGGTAGCTGCCATAGCCAGGAGTCTTGGGCTGTCCGTGGACGAAACGATGGGAGTCGGAAAATTGATAGACGAGATCTTTGGCGAGCTCGTCGAGCCAAAACTGATTCAGCCCACATTCATCACCGATTACCCCGTCGAACTCTCGCCCCTCGCGAAGCGCCATCGCGAGAAGGAAGGGCTGGTCGAGAGGTTTGAAGTCATCTGTAACGGTAAGGAGATTTGCAACGCGTTTTCGGAGCTGAACGACCCGCTGGATCAGCGCGCGCGCTTCGAAGAGCAGGTCCGTCTCGCCCGACAGGGTGACGACGAGGCTACGAACCAGATCGATGAAGACTATCTGCGAGCGCTGGAGTACGGTCTGCCGCCCACTGCAGGTCTGGGGGTTGGAATTGACCGGCTAACCATGATCCTGACGGGTCAGACCTCGATCCGGGATGTCATCCTCTTCCCCCTGATGCGCCCCGAGGCCTGAGGCTACCCGGGCTGGCACTGGTTTTGACGCACGTCTAGGGTTCCTGCTTCTCCCGCTGATTCAGCCTGCGGCGGCCTCATGGCTTCCCCACCTGCCACCATTCGTAATGGCTCCGGTACGGCCACTCCGGATTCTGCTGACCTCCCGGATGAGGTAGCCGAGGCGCTCGCCCAGAGCGAGCAACTGTACTTGACATTCCTGGAGCAGAGCCCGGTGGGCATTGCCCACGTCAATCGCGAGGGTATGGTGACCTTCGAGAATCACCGCCTGCGGCAGATAATCGGGGAAGGGCCAGACGATGCGTGGATCGGAAGGCGGCTGGCGGAAATATCGTCAGTGGGCACTCGTCCAGGCGCTCTCGTCGAGCGGATGATCGCGGAGGGAGAACCGTTCGTGGACGAGATCGACTTCCAGCCTCCATCTGGGGGAGATCCTGTGGCGATTTCACTCAATGGATCCCCGATTCAGCATCCAGACGAAGGGATTATCGGTGGCGTAATCCTGGTGTTCGACGTCACAGCGCAGCGCGAACTCGATACGAGAGCCCGTTACGATGAAGTAGAGGCTGCCCTAAGGAGTGCGGCCCTCTAGTTCCCGAAACAGCTGGTTTTCATGTAGGAGGCATCCCGAATTCTGGGGGAAGCTGGGGGCGTCGATCAGGTCTTCATCCTTTTCTGCAATGAGGATGCAGATGCCTACGAGGAGGAGGTCCGGTGGACCCGCGAAGTGGAGCGCTCACTTGTGCCGCTGCGCCTACCGGCAAACGAACTCTCAACCTTCGCTGGCCCGAATGCCGGATTTCACTTGCGACGCCCATCGAATCGGGCAGAAGGCGATTCAGCGAGCGACCTATTGAGCTCACTCGAGGCGGAAGAACTGCTCGGCCTCCCATTTGAAACCTCGGCGGACAGGCGTGGATGCCTGCTTCTGGTGCGCGGAAAGGGTGCTGGGCGGTGGACGGCAGTCGAGCGGAGTGCGCTGGCCAGGCAGGGCGCACTCTTCTCCACGCTTTGGAGTTGGATGCGCGCCGAGGCACTTTTCCGACATGCTATCGCGACTGTGGATGACTGTCTGTTCTCATACTCTTTTGCCGGAAATGGTCAGCGCCAGTTCACCTTCGTTACGGCGCAGATCGAATCCCTGACCGGCATTCCCGCAGGTGCTCTTGTCTCGGGATCCGTCAATTGGGTAGCGGATCTCGTCCATCAGGAGGATGTTGCGGCAGTCTCCGCATTCGAACGGCAGCTACGCGAGGGTAAGGACGGTCGGCTGGTCTATCGAATCAGAAACAGTCGGGGGGAGATTCGCTGGTTGCGCGAAAGCGCGACTCCTAGTCGTGACTCGGTGGGTTGTCTCACCATCGGCGGGCTTTTCTCGGATATCACCGACGAGAAAGACATTGAGGACTCGCTGGTCCAGGCGAAGCTGGAGGCCGAGGCCGCGAACAGGATGAAGTCGACGTTCCTTGCGACCATGAGCCACGAGTTGCGCACACCGCTGGGTGCAATCAAGGGCTTCGCTGATCTACTCGACGAGGAGGTCGCCGCGATCGAAGGGCTTCCGGGTGAGATTCACGAGTTCTCCGGAGTGATCAGGGCTAACGCGGACCGAGTGCTCGGCCTGGTGACGGACTTGCTGGACCTCGCCCGGCTTCAGACCGAGCGCCTGACGCTTGAAGATGGCCCTGTAGCAATCAACCCGCTGATCGCCGGCGTCGCGGCTACGTATGGCTCGGCCTGCGAGCAGCAGAACGTCGACCTCCTTCTCAACCTTTCCGAGGAAGAGGCGATTGCGCGTGCAGACACGCGCCGGATCGAACAGGTCGTGAACGCACTCGTCTCAAACGCTTGCAAGGTCACTGAAAAAGGAGAGATAACGCTTTCAACGAGGATCACTGAAGAGGTAGTCGAAATCATCGTTGCTGATACGGGCATCGGCATCGACGAGGACTACCTGCCGGAGCTGTTCGAGCCATTCACGCAAGAGGACAACCAGCTCAATCGCTCCTTCGAGGGATCTGGACTCGGGCTCGCTCTAACCCGCAGGCTCGTGGAGGCGATGGGCGGCTCCATTGACGGGTCCAGTACGAGGGGAGAGGGCTCCACCTTTCGGGTTGGACTACAGCGTGCCGATTCCTAACCGGTACCCTTGTCCAGTGCTGCTGCCACGTTGCGCTTGAGCCCGGCGAACTTGGTGCGCTTGACAGCACTTCGCCGAAAAAGCTCGCGGTAAACCCCCAGGTCTAGTTCTTCCCAATCACGAAGGGGCGTTTCAACGACGCCTGGACGAGGACGAAACCGATTATCGCGGGTAGTCTTCGCGAACTTGTTCCATGGGCAAACATCCTGGCAAATGTCGCAGCCAAAAATCCAGTTGCCTATTTCACCCTTGTATTGCGATGGTAGTTCGTCGCCCCGGTGTTCAATCGTCAAATACGATATGCAGCGATTGGAATCTATCTGATAGGGTTCGTCGAGAGCGCCGGTAGGGCAAGCATCCAGGCACTGGGTACAGGATCCGCAGTAGTCTGGAATGGGACCATCAGGGGGCAGTTCGAGGTCGATGATAAGCTCCCCGACGAAGAAGAAAGTCCCTAGGTTGCGGTTCAGCAGCATGGTGCTCTTGCCCACCCACCCAAGTCCAGCGCGCGCGGCCCACGCCTTGTCCATCACGGGGGCGGAATCGACGAACGCTCGCCCACCCACGTCTCCGACCTGCTCCCTTATCCACTCGAAGAGCAGGAAGAGTTTCTCCTTGAGGATGCCGTGGTAGTCATTGCCCCAGGCGTAGCGGGAGATCTTGCCGATGGTGTCGGGCCCAGGGTCGAAGTCATCCGCAGCCGGCGCCTCGGGCTGGTAATAGCTGACTAGGACTGATACCACGGACCTGGCGTCGTCGACCAGAAGCCGAGGGTCGACACGCTTGTCGAAGTGGTTCTCCATCCACCGCATCGAGGCGTGCCTGCCCTGAGCAAGCCATTGTTCGAGATCCTCCGCTTCCTTGTCAAGGCGCTGCGCACGCGAAATGCCACACGCATCGAATCCCAGTTCGTGAGCACGCACCTTTAACTGGCTCGCGAGCCGCTCACGGGCGAGATGATCAAGACCTGGCATTTCAGTGGGATGCGTTTCTGCGCTCGCGAAGGAAGTCAACCTATCAACGAAAAGGGCGGGCC
>JBJHBB010000028.1:4728-10882 GCA_050485265.1 Rhodothermales bacterium
GTATGCGGACCCGCCCTTTGGTCGCTTGCTCTAAGCCTTTCGGCTCAAGCAGTGCTCCTGGTTAGGGGCACGGAACCGGGATGGACTCGGCGCGGCGGCTGCCGGCACCACGGTCCTCCTTGTACTGATCGTCGGGGGCAACCCCGCGACCTTCGGCGCTTAGGCGGTCACCCGAGATGGTGTTGGCCTCGTAGTAGGCGCGCACGGCATCGGCGCGACCTTCGGAGAGGCGCATCGGGTTGCGCTCACGGCTATCCGCGTAGCCGACGATGTCGACGCAGATGTCCGGGCAGCGCTCGAGCACTGCGATGTTCTCGTCCAGACGGCTCTGGGCCTCAGCGGAGAGACTCGTCATGCCGGGCGCGAAGAACACCGTGTTGAGCTCGGTGACCTGCGGGCAGAAGAGATCCACGACCTCGACGGTCACGGTGCAAACATCGCTGCCTGCCTCGTTGGTCGCTGTCAGCGTGGCCTCGTAGGTGCCCACCTCGCTGTACGAGTGGGTAGCGCTCAGGGTGTTGGCCGTCGTGCCGTCACCGAAGTTCCACTCGAAGTCGATCGGGCGGGTGCCGGTAACCGTCGCGGAGAACTGCACCGTCTCACCGATGCCCACCGTCGACGGATTCGCAACGCACTGTGCGAGGACAGGCGCGTCGACCGGCGGAGCGGTGACCGTCACAAGGCAGGTCTCGGTGTCGGTGTTGACCGGGCCGTCAGCAGTGAATGTAACCGTGTACGTGCCGGGCTCACCGTAGGAGTGAGTCGCCACGAGACCTGAGGCGGTCGAGCCATCACCCCAGTTCCACGTGTAGGTCAGCGGGCCGGTGGCGTTGTCGTTCACGAAAGCCGTGAACGTACCAGCCTGGCCAACCTCAAGCGGGGAGGGGCAGTCGATGGTTGCATCAACCTCGACAACGCCCGGACGGAACCAGAAGCGGAAACCGCCGCCGATCATGCCGAGCACATCGAACGGAGCCTCATCAACACCGGGCGGCAGGGGAGCCGGCTGGGTCTGCGAGGGATCGGTGCCGTCGACGGCGTTGTCCGGGAAGTAAGCTGTGCCCTGTGCTTCGAGGAACAGTGAGAACTGGCGGCCTAGGAGGAGGTCCACACCAAGCCCGAGGTGCGGGCCAATGCCCAGTTCGTAATCAAGACCACCTGGGCCCTGACCGCTTGCCGGAAGAGCGAAGCCTGCACCGAGTCGCACGTATGGAGTGATGCGAGAACTCGGGAAGGGGAAATACCGGAAGGCTGCGATAACCTGCATGCGATCGGAGTCGAAGTCGCCGCTGTCACCTGACAGGCGAGGGAAGTCGCCGTACAGGAACGACAGGCCGAAGGCCAGCGAGCGAGTGAACTGGTACCCCAGCTCACCGCCGGCGACCCAGCTGCCATCCGAGAGGTAATCCCCAATGTTGTCTTCGGGGTTGCGATCGAGGTCACCGCCGTAGATGGAAAGGCCGCCACGGGCCTCCAGATACAGCGTGTTGCTGGGGCGGATCACCTGCGCATCTGCCGCGGAAGCGTACAGAAGCAGGGCCGCGCAGCCCAGCAAGAGCGACGATGGTAGACGCTTGGTCATAGTGGCTTCTCCTGGGAGTTAGGCGTTTGGTACGGGTGAGGAAACGAGCCCGGTTATTCCAGGCTTCGTACTAGATGAGTGATTCGGGAAAAAGACTCTCGGCGGCGTGCTCACAAGCAAGGCTTGGTTCGCGCGTCTGCGAAATGATACGGCGAAAGAAAAACATTCGCCGCGCAAATCGCACATGTCATAGACGAGGACCGTTGTTCAGGCGATGGGCAACGTCGTTTGTGCGCGGGGTTGCGCGCCACGGCGAAGAGATGCTTCGAGGATGCGTGTAGCGAAACGGGCTAATAGGCGTTAACGGGAGGTGGGAAATGCGATGTCGCGGTATGCGATTTGGTGCCCGTGAACGTTCCCCTAGAAGTGCAGTTCCGGAGAATGCGTCCCCGGGGACGCCTATTTCTACATAGGTGGGCGAAACGTTCCCGAATGGCCCACAAAAAAAGCCCGCGCGCTGGGCGCGGGCCGAGGACCCTAAAGGGAGTTTACCATCCGTTCCAGGCGGCTCTTGGTGTGAGCGGCTCGGTTCGGGGTGATGATCCGCTTGGCCGCCATGCGGTCGAGGTAGCTCTTGACTTTAGTGAGCATTTCGCCGGCTGCTGCAGCGTCGTCCGTCTCCTGGAGGCGCTTGATCATGGTGCGCATTCGCGTCTTGTGATAACGGTTGCGATTGCGCCGGGCCTCGTTCTGGCGAACGCGTTTTGCGGCGGACTTGTGCTGGGGCATGGTATAATGTAGTCTGGACTGCGTCGGGGCGGAGTGCGGCAAGCCTTCTGGGCGTTGAGCCGCAGCCAGCCGAACCGATTAATTTAGAACGATACCTGCCGGTAGGCAACGCTCAGGACGCCCTCAGCCGTTAAAGCTCAGCGAAGCCGGTGCGGCGCGCCTAAGAAAATGCTCGGCGAGACGCCGTTATGATCCCCCTGTTCAGAGAACTCAGTCGCGACCCACAGGCTCCCCGGACGCTCATCGTCGTAGATGAGACGGGCGTTGAGCCCCCCCAGCAGTTTCGCATCGCCCCGGGGAAGGTGTTCTTGGCAGTTGGGGGAAGCATTTTTGCGGTAGCGGTCTTCCTCATGCTTCTGGTCATGCTGACGCCGATACGCACCATCTTCCTCGGTCCTGACCCCGAGACACTTCGTGAGACGGCGCGCGCCAACGCAGTGCGAGTTGCGGCATTGACCGACTCGCTGCAGCTTCAACAGGAATATCTCGTGCTGCTCCGAGCGACCATTACGGGCACCCTCGACACGGCGCTGGTAAATGGGTCTGGCCTCGATCTGGCTGATCTGGACGATATCGACGATTCATCACCCATGGAATTAGACGTCGACGAGCGCACCGATGACTGGGAGCATCATGCCTCACCGTCGCTGGCACTCGCCCGATTGGATGCCTCGCCAAGAGCCGATGTTTTGCCATCCGCGGCAGCTGCCTTTGTTGCGGGACTGCAATTCCCGGCGCTGCCTCCGGTCGAAGGTTTCTTCGCGCGGGGGTATGATGCGGCCCGCGGGCACTTTGGTATCGACATAGCCGTTGATGAGGACACACCCGTGAGGTCGATCGGTGACGGGTACGTCATCTTCGCTGATTGGACCAATGACGCGGGCTACGTCGTCGCAGTCCAGCACGCAGACGGATACATATCGATCTATAAGCACAACCGGCGCTTGCTCAAGCGGCCGGGCGACCGCGTCCGATCTCGGGAAGCTGTCGCTCAGAGCGGCAACACCGGCGAGATCACCACTGGCCCACACCTGCATTTTGAACTCTGGCGCAACGGCCTGGCCCAGGACCCGCGCCATTATCTGGTTGGGCTCTAGCTCAATCGCAAGCACATGGCACTCTTCAAGAACTCCAACGACAACGGCATGGCCAAGCAGCGAACACCCGCCTCCGCACCCCCGGGGCAGGTCAACATCATCGGACAGGGCACGACCATCGAGGGCGGCCTGATCGCGTCCAGCGACGTTCGGGTTGCCGGTCGTGTAGTCGGCAACGTGCGCGTCGACGGGAAGACGGTAGTCACCCCCGACGGCGAGGTCGATGGCGAGGTCCGCACGACGCACGCGGACATTGCCGGTCGCGTAGCCGGCGAGCTGATCGTCGAGGATCGCCTGGTGCTAAAAGAGACCGCCCGCGTCGAGGGTAACATTTTCACCAAGAAGCTGGTGATCGAGGACGGGGCGTCCTTCACGGGCTCATGCGACATGAGCGGTGCGCTGCCCAAGGGTGCAACGGAGCGCGAGCGACCCAGGGCCGATGTCAAGCCGCAAGTGACTCAGAGTCCCGCTTCCCCTCCAGCAGCGGCGTAGGACAAAGCCGTGCCCCGGGAGCCTGAGTCACCCCAGACCGGACCCTCGCGGCCCCGCGGGCTGGGAGGGTCCTATAGCTCGGCGATGGGTGAGGCTGGTCCCCACCTCTTCATCGGCATTCAAATCGCGGCGTCCATGGCGATGTTCGTGCTGGGGGGCTATTTCGCGGATGCGTGGCTGAATACCTCACCGTGGCTATTGATCCTGGGGGCGGTTTTGGGGATGGTCGCCATGGTCGCGCTGGTGATCAAAGCCGCGAGCGAGCTCGATCAAAAGCAGGCGGCGCGAAGGAAGCGCCAATAGGCCACGCAAGGCCATTTCGCTGCCTTTTCACTGCGTCCGGGCGGGCCCTCCTCAGAGGGTCCGTGTAACTTGGCGCGCCTCGCCAGAGGGGCGCCGCGTGAGACCGAACACCATCCTTGCTGCCATGCCTACGGACGTGCTGCTGGGGTTGCTGTTGGGAGTCGCGCTCGGCGCCGGCAATGCTCTGGCAAGTGTGCTGCTTTACCGCCGCGCACGGGTGCGCTCCGCGGCCGCCTTCAACAAGATCGTGTTGGGTGGTATGGTCGTGCGGCTCGCCGCGGTGGTCGTTCTGGTGGCGTTGGCCGTCTGGTTGGCGCCCATTGATCTTTTTGCCTTCCTCGCCGCGCTGTTGAGCGCCTATGTGCTCGGCCTCGCCGTTGAGATCACGTACGCCGTCCTACGGCCCGCGATCGACGGTGGCTGACGCTTTGCTCGCGCGCCCTCCCAGAATCGAATCGTGACGCTTCGGCACCGAAGCCAGACGCTGGCCGCCGCCCTGCTGCTGGCCGCGACGATGCTTGTAACCCCGGCCGCCTACGCCGCCGACGGCGACGAGTTGGACGCGCTGGGTCACGCGCTGGACAACCACTACCTCGACTTTGCCCCGTTTGGCAAGATCGAACTGCCGAGAATCTTTCTCGTCCGCACCGAGAACGGATCGCTCCGCTTCCAGTTATACGGCTCCACCTCGGGGATGATGGCTTCGGGCGAGTGGCGCATCGCCGAGCCCGGCACGCCGCTGACCGACGATGATCCCACACCTGTCCCCGGTGTTGGCGAACCTCCGGACCCGGATCTCACCATCATTCCGGAGGCGGTGGAAGAGGAGGTCGCACCGAATTTCTTCTACGCGACCCTGGAGCCCATTGACGGGCAGGCGCTCGTTGACTTCTCGATCTCGCGGCACCTGGTCTTCGCCATCTTCGCGATGTTCATCCTGCTTGGGCTGTTTGCCCCGATGGGCGCGCGCTACAAGAAAGGCGTCGGTCGCACGGAGGCCCCGCGCGGCGTGCTGCAGAATATGCTCGAGACGCTCGTCATCTACATCCGCGACGAGGTGGCGCGGCCGAATCTGGGTGACAAGGCCGACAAGTACCTGCCGTACCTGCTGACCGTCTTCTTCTTCATCCTGGTCTGCAACCTGCTGGGCCTCGTGCCATTCGGCGCTTCGGCTACGGGCAACATCACGGTGACGGCCGTGCTGGCCATTTTCACCTTCGTGATCACCCAGTTCGCCGGGACGCGCGACTACTGGATGCACATCTTCTGGCCGCCAGGGGTGCCCGCGTTTGTCAAGCCGATCCTGATTCCCGTCGAGATCCTGGGCCTCTTTACCAAGCCCTTCGCGCTGGCGGTTCGTTTGTTCGCCAACATGACGGCCGGCAAGCTCGTCATCCTCAACCTGATCGGTTTGATCTTCGTGATCGCCGGCATGTTTGGTGCCGTCGCCGGTTACGGAAGCGCGATTCCGAGTCTTGCGCTGACCCTCTTCATCTTCATCCTCAAGCTGCTGGTCTCGCTGATCCAGGCCTATGTCTTCACCATCCTGAGTGCGCTGTTCATTGGGATGGCAGCGGCCGATCACGAGCACCACGGTCATGAAGACCACCCGATGACGGCGCACGACCAGGCCGTCGCGGAGTCGTCACCCTTGGTTCATGGCAACGGCCAGCCGCTGCAGCGCCGCACCGTCGGCACAGAGGCCGCCATTTCCCCGGCCTGACCCGATTACCCGCTCGCGGCGCTGTCCCGCCGCATCATCCGAACACACACTACACAACGGAAAGTCTAATGGAGCCCACCGCTCTTGCCTACCTCGCCGCCGGCCTCGGTGCCGGCCTCGTCGCCATCGGAGCTGCCGTCGGAATTGGCCGCCTCGCAGCCAGCGCCCTCGAGGGCTCTGCCCGCCAGCCTGAGGCCAGCGGCGACATCCGTACGTCCATGATCATCG
>JBJHBB010000029.1:0-10674 GCA_050485265.1 Rhodothermales bacterium
GGCTGCGATAGGCCGTTACCTCGCCGCCGAACGCCTCGGTATGACGTGCGCCCAGTACTGAAGAGCATCCCCCTCATTGTAGAGATCCCGCTAGTGCTTGCCACGGCGGCTGGCTTGCTCGCGGCCTATCTGAATCCGGCAACGTTCTGGTGGGCGGCCGTCGCCGGGATCCTGCTGCCACTGTGGGCGATCTTGCTAGCCGTAACCGCACCGCTTCTCGTGCTGGCCAGACTCCACTGGTGGGCCTCACTGAACGTAGTCCTGGTCGTGCTCATTGCGGGGCGCATGGGCACGTTCGAACGGCTCGGAAACTCGCCCGAAGTCGGCGCAGAGGACCTTGTGGTGATGACGTTCTCCGTTCCGCGGTACGGGGAGAGCGCAGAGGTACTTGCTCAGGATGTCCTCGATTTGCTCAGCGCCGAGCGCCCGCACCTGGTTGCGCTCCAGGAGACCGTCGCATGGCGGCTGGACGATGCCCCGGCGATACCGCGAATCGCCGACTATGTCCGGCCGGCGCTCGACTCACTCGGATACGTCCTCGCCATACCCGCTCGTCTGAACGAAGAGCGGACCCCCCTGCCCATCCTCACCCGCAGCGCCGACGGCCCTGTTGTGCTCGAGCAGCGCCCGGGCACCCTTTCCGCCGACCCCGAGGTGCTCGGCCAGAGCCGCTTCGTCCGCACGCACCTGCGATGGAGAGGTCGCGAGGCCGTCCTCTACAATGTCCACCTGCGCGGCTACGGGTCTGAGAAGCCCTGGGACTACGATGACTTCCCACTCCTCAGACCCAGCCACTGGCGCCCGTTCATTGCTCGGTACCGCGACGCCTTCCGACTGCGAGCCATAGAGTCGCGCCATCTGGCCGAGATGGTCAACGAGGAGGATCTGCCGGTGATACTCGCCGGCGACCTGAACGTCACCTCGGCAAACTGGGACTATCGGATCCTGGCACGGGGTCGCACCGACGCCTTCCGAGCCGCCGGAACCGGCTGGGGAGGCACCTACCGGGGCGACCTGCCCGTGGTACGAATCGACTACATTTTGGCAGATTCCACCTTCGCCGTGACTTCAGCCCACGTGCCGGACGTCCGATTCTCGGACCACAGACCCGTCGTTGCACGCCTCCGCTGGACCACCGCCGGCGGCTCCGCAGCAGAGCCGCGCCGAACGCCATGAAAATCAGTTGCCACCTGGGACCGGTTATTGCTATTCCGCCGTACGTTCCGCCGCCAACACTCGCAACCGCGTCGTCATGACCCGATTGAACTTGCCACTCTGCCTGATCGCCGTCCTGGGGGCGATGGTACTGCTCGCCGCTCCGGCGTCGTCGCAGTACTACAATCAGGACCGGCTGGCTGATCTTCTCTATTCCAATCAGGGTGAGTTGAGCGACCTCCCCGAGGTGAATTACTCATACTGGGTGCTGGACCACGAAACCAACAACTCCGTTTTCGCCCGACATCACCTCTACCTGGCTATGGGTGATGGTGACATTGAGCGCGGCAGAGAGCACATCCCATTCCTGGAGTGGCTGACCCGCACGCGGGTGAACACCCTGAGCATCGGCGACACGATAGTCCTGCCCGACCCCCTCGGCCTCGACCTGCGCGCATACGCGCCTTTCCCCAGGTACTATCCGGCCTCCGAAGAGATCGGCAAGATTGTAATCATCCATTTGAAGGTGCAAGCCTGGGCGGCCTACGAGGACGGCGAGCTTCAACGGTGGGGATTGGTGAATACGGGCCGGCCGGGCTACGAGACACCCGGAGGGCGCTACAACTTCAACTGGCGCACTCGCGAGCGCATCTCCAGCGAAAGCCCGCCCGGTGAGGAGTGGCTGATGCGCTGGGTGTTCAACTTCTACAACGAGCGCGGCTTCCATACGCATCAGTACGCCATGCCCATGGGTGGTCCGGCCAGCCACGGTTGCGTCCGCATGATCACGGCCGACGCGCGGTGGCTGTACGACTGGGCGGATCCGTGGGTGACCACCGCTGGTCGTGGATCCATGGGAGGCAACATCCTCGAGCAGGGAACGATGGTTCTTGTGCTGGGCGAAGGGGAGGAGCCCTCGGGTGCGCCGCCACGGTTCCGGCACACGCATCACGGCCCCGAGAAGATCGTCGTCGATCTCCCTGAGGACCCGTACATGGTGCCGGCAGGATCCCCTCAGCAGCGTTTCTTTGATCGTCAGGCCGGGCGCCAGACCGCCAGTCGCTAGCGAGCATCGCGCATTCTTAACTCCCCCCGCCGAACCGCCGAGGGGGAGCCCGGTAGCACGGCCGATCCACCGAGCCCGCAGCATGCAGACACCGAAGTCCGTCACTCGTCCGCGCCGCACCGCCCGCGCCGTCCACGTCGGAGGTGTGCAAATCGGTGGAGGTGCTCCGATCTCCGTGCAGAGCATGACCACGTCCAAGACGCACGACGTGGCGACCTCGCTCGCGGAGATTACCAGACTCTCTGACGCGGGCGCGGACATCGTCCGGGTCGCCGTTCCGCGCCCCGAGGACGCCGACGCGCTGGCGGAGCTGGTCGCCGAGAGCCCCGTGCCGCTAGTGGCCGACATCCACTTCAACTACCAGTACGCGCTGAAGGCGCTCGAGGCAGGCATAGCGAAAGTCCGCATCAACCCGGGCAACATTGGCAAGCCGGAGTGGGAGAAGGAGGTCCTGCTCGCCGCCAAGGAGAAGGGTGTCCCGATCCGCATCGGTGTCAATTCGGGCTCACTAGAGAAGGACATCCTGGACAAGTACGGCTTCCCGCAGCCCGAGGCCCTCTACGAGAGTGCCATGCGGCACGTCGAGGTGTGCGCACGCATCGGTTTTGAGGATGTAGTGATCTCGGTGAAGCACTCGGACGTCTACTTCATGATTCACGCTTACCGCCTGCTGGCCGAGCGGACCGACTATCCGCTTCACCTGGGCGTCACCGAGAGCGGCTCACTTCAGACCGGCACCGTCAAGAGTTCCATCGGAATCGGGACCTTGCTCGCCGACGGCATCGGTGACACGATACGCGTATCACTTGCCGCTGACTCGGAGCACGAGGTCGAGGTCGGTCACCAGATCCTAAAGAGCCTGCGCCTGGGCCGCCCGGGCGTAAACATCATCGCCTGCCCGACCTGCGGGCGGCTGGCAGGCGATCTCTTCTCGGTTGTCGATGAGGTCGAGGCCGCCGTCAAAAAGCAGAACTTCACCAAGGACCTCAATGTGGCGCTGATGGGCTGCGCCGTGAACGGCCCTGGTGAGGCCGCCGGCGCGGACCTGGGAGTCAGCCTCGGACGTGGCCGGGCCCACCTCTTCAAGCGCGGCGAGATCATCGGGACGGTCGATCAGGACGAAATTGCCGGCGCCGTCATCCGCATCATCGCGGAGTGGGAAGAGGAGCCGACGGAGAACGGCGGCGCCTGAGGTCGAGCTATCGCGCGATCGTGCGAATGCGCATGTAGGTCTCGCTGACGTGGTCTCCCGTTTCGACGGTCCGCATTCGGTCGAAGCTGATCATCGTACCGCTCAGGAAGTCGATGTGGTAGCGGTTCTCGTCGCGCATCATAACACCCCCATCCCCCAGTTCTTCCTCGATCTCGCTCTCCTCGCTGCCCGTCGCACGCATGAGTGCAGCAAGGTTCTCACGAAGCTGGCGCGGATCGGCCTTCACGGTTTCGCGAAGGGTGAACGTCCCCGCCTCGAGGTCCAGCTCGCTGATGTGCACGGCGCCGACGGCATCGATCATCCCGGCATTCCCGAACGGCAGTACGTCGTCGTAGTAGCGGGTTTGCCCTAATGGCCACTGAAAGCCGTTGAGTGCGTAGAAGAAATTGACTGGTTCGAGCGCACGCTCCAGGACCCAGTGGCCACCACCGAGCTGCTCGAAGGTCAGGCGCATCGTTTCCAGTTCCTCCGGCGGTCCGACGTGCCGGGCCATGAACCTTTCGAGCATCGCTTCAGTGGCATCGAGGTACATGTCGAAGTTCTCCATCTCTATCAGGCCACCAAACTCGTCCAGTCGCAATTGATACCCATCGGCGGCCATGCGCCGCATGAGGCGGTCGTCAAAGTCCTCAAGTAGCCCTTCGATGTCGCTGTCATCCGTGCTCTCGTAGTGCTCGGTGTACCAACGCGCGACGTAGTAATCCTCGCCTGCCTGCGTGATGAGTTTCCGATACACCGTCACCGAGGAATCCTCCGCGATCAGGACGCCGTCGAGCAGGTCTCGCTCACCGACAATCACCTCGATGTCCCAGCGATCGCCCACGCTCCAACTGGCGACCACCTCTACGTGGGTGTACTCCGGCTCCTTTGGGTCAGGCTCGCCTCCTGCAGCACTAGCATGAGATGCATAGCCTAGCAGGAGTGCAATAATTAGCGCCGACATCCGCCGCATGGGAGTACCGTGATTCTTGTCTAGGTGATTCCAGCATGGTCTGAAGGGGCAGCACCACGCGGGGACAACTTAGCCCCCCGGCCCCAAACGGATGTCCTCGAAAAAAGCGTCCAGATCGTCACGTGTCAGACCCGCTGCATCCAGGTCGGCCTTCATGCGGCCGAGCACTTCCGCGCGAATGTCGCCGTCGCTCATCGGTGGCACCTCCTCGATGTAGCCCTCGTACAGGAGGAAGGCCTCCAGATCCTCCGTCTTGTTTGATCGAAAACCAGAGATCTGTCCGCCTTCGAGGGCGTCCAAGACCTGCCGGCCGTCTCCTCCAAACTTCAGGCAGAGGGTGCTGACATCGTCGATAAACCTTCCCGAGACCGCGTCGCTAGCCTCCAGCGCCTCGCGGTCCACCTTCTTGCCGCGTCCGATGCGCCAGAGCTCCTGCCACACTTCGAGGGCGCGCGCCTTTGCGGTGAGCGGAGCGATAGTTGACTGGTCGTAGCCGGCCATCTCGATGGCGTTGTCCCGCGTCAGTGAGGCGAGCTGTCCCCACCGCTCGAAGCCTTGCGCAAGCAGCGGCTGGAGGCGCTCCAGTCGTGGTTCTAGGTACCAGAGGTGCAGTGCGCCAACGGGCTCCCAGCCTGACCAGCGGGGAACTTTGAGAAGCTGGCCGTAGGCCTGACGGGAATGGCCATCGAGCGGAGGGAGCTCATGAACGATCGGGGCGGCAGGCACGGACGTGGAATCCACCTCGATGTCCGCACCGCCGGGTAACGCGATGAAAGCCTGCCCGATGTCGCGGTGAGTGCCCAGCGCACGTTTCCACTTCAGTACTTCGTCGTCCTGAGCGGTGAAGTAGAACACCTGCCGGCCCTGTCGGCAAAGTGCGATGACTGCCTCGATGATGGCCTCGGCACGCTCGTCGTCGGAGTTGGCAAGCGCCTCATCGAGAAGGAGGGGCAGCTTGCACCCCTGCTCGAGTTGCTCCACGAACGCGATTCGCACCGCAAGGAGCAGCTGTAAGCGTGTGCCCGAGGACAGTTCGTCGAGCTGAAATCCACGGTCCAGCACGGTATCGAAGCCCCAGAATCCGGCATCGCTGCCGTCGAACCGTAGCTCGTACCGACTGCGCGTGAACTCGGCGAACAGCTCCCTGGCTCGGCGGAACACGGGCGGCAGTTGTGTCTCACGGCTCTCCTCCTCAACGTAGTCGGCCAGCAGCCGACCGATCGATTGTGCACAAGCGGCGTCGTAGTCACGTCGCAGCGCCTCTACGGCCTCCTCATGCTCCGCGAGAGCTCGCTCTAGATCGTGCTCCTGCTGTGCCTTCTCGACCTCCCGGCGGATGGCACCGATCTCTTCGAGCACACGGCCAAGCGAGCCGGCTTGCTCGCGCGCGTGGCCAAGCATGCGCTCGAGTCCATCCTCATCTTCCTCTAGCAACTCAAGCGAGAAGGCGGGATTTGCCTCCACATTCTGCTGCAATCTGTCCGCGACCGCCAATTTCTCACCGCTGACCCGACGACGCTCACGGTAGTCTTCGAGCTGGTCGCACAGGCTCTGCGCTGAGGTTTGCGCGCCCTCCTCGTCGATCTTCAGGCGCTCGCAGATCGAGCGGATGCCGGAGCGCGCAGCAGCGGCACGGTCTCCGGCGACCTTCAAGTCGCGCCGGGCCGACTCCACCTCCTGGTCCAGTCGCTCCAGTTCCTTCTGCGCCTCCCCTATCGTATCAACCTGCCCTGCCGCTATGCTCGCGCTATTCGCATCGGGGAGGGAGAGGGCTTCCACGGCCTGATTGAAGGCCTCCAACTCAGCGTCCAGCTGCTTCCGGAGCTCCTCGCCGGCACGTTCGAGGCCTGTCCGCTCCCGCCGACAGTTCTGCCAGGCCGCCAGGTTGCGCGCGAAGGTGACGAGCTGGCTGCCCGACATCGGTGCATCGAGCCCGAGTTCATCGGCAATGGCAGCAGTGCGGCGATCGAGCTCCTCCCGATCTCGCTCTAGTTCGTCCTGCTTCGGGGAGGCGGCCTCTCGCCGTTGCGCCTTCTCGATGCGCACAGCAATGTTGGCGCGCCGAGTCTCAAGTCCGCGCTGAAGGTTGCGAACATCGGGGATGGTCCACAAGCGCGGCGGATCCAGTGTCAGCGCCAGGAATTGCTCCTCGTGCAGGCCGGTATGGTCACCGCTTCGCCTGCGGGCAATCGACGCAATGACGGCGAGCACCACGCCCGCTGCAAGTGCGAGGATCGCGGCCGGATGCCAGAGGAGGGTCGCGATTACACCAGCAAGGATGAAGAGCGCCGCCGCGCCCGCCGCAAGCGGAAAGACGAGAGGCGATTGATCCTCGGCTGCGCGGGCCTCGCGGAGCCAGTCGCCCAGGGTTCGGACGCCCTCCGTGAGGCGGTCCATTTCCGCCTGGAGGTCTGCGCCGGCCTCATCCCCCAGAACGTCGCGCAGCGCCTTCAGGGCCCGATCTCTCTCGAGGAGGTCAGTGTGGGCCTCAACCAGGCGGTCGATGGCGCGGAGCGTTTCGGGCGTAAGATCGGCCGCGGGCTCGAGATGTCCCTCGGCCCCGATGGCCCCCCAGGCCGTTGATTCCTCGGCCTCGCTCTTCGCAACGTCCGTTGTGTTGTGAATCAGCGCGCGCTCGAGGTCGGCGAGCGTTCGCTGCCGCTCCTTCAGCGCGGAGACGTTCACCTCCGGCCGCCCGGCGACAGCGATCAGGTTCGCGGCGAGACCTTCTTCGGCCGCCTGGCGTCGCCGGTTCGCATCGTCACGCTGGGCAATCGCTGCCTGCTCATCTTTCAGCGATTGCTCGATCCGCTCTGCGTCGTCGTCGCGTACAGCGGTTAGGATCTCCGGCAGTTCCTCGAGGGCGGCTTGTGCCTCTTCGGCAGCCCGCCGTACACGGTTGAGCTCGATAACGCGCTCGATCAGTTGAACGCGTTGGCCGGCCGTCTCGGCCTCGTCTCGTTGCCGTTCGAGTTCTAGCAGTCCGCGCTCGCGTCGTCGGAGATCTTCCTGCTCACGGCGCACGCGTTCGAGGTCCGCGACGGCCGAATTGAGTCGATTGGTAATGGCGCCGGGCCGGCCCGTCGGGATCGAATAGTCGAGCCTCCGCGCCGCCTCTGCCACGTTCTGGCCCCCAAGAGCCAGGTCACGGATCTGGTCCGCGAAGGACTTCCCCGTGTCGCGATCGAGCAGTTCGTGCAGCGAGAGCCAGTACCGCTCACGGTGACTCTCGTCTGGGAGCGCCGATGGTTGCGAGTCTGCGCCCTCGCGCTGGTAGCGGATGCGCCCATCCTCCAGATCGATCGTCCAGCGTGCTCCTCCGTAGGAAAAAGCTCCGGAGATCGTCGGTCGCCACTTCTTGAGGAAGCCGGGCCACACGACACCCTGCACGGCCCGGCCGAAGGTCGTCTTCCCCCTACCGTTGGCTCCGTAGATAACGTTGATTCCGGTGGCGAGCTCGTCCGTAGCGACGCCGTCGTGACGGATGCCGTAGAGCCGCTCGACTCTAAGGTTCTCTACGTGAAGTGCGTCTGGTCTCATTGCGACCCCTCACTCTGAGTGACGAGTTCGTCGAGAAGGAGAAGGCCCTGCTCGTTCATCACCTCGCGGATCTGATCCTGCGCTGGTGCTTCATGGCCCTCGCGATGCAGGGGCAGATAAGCACGTTTCTGAAGCAGTCCCGCGACCATTCGCGTGGCGTCACCAAGCAGCGGATCGGCCATCTCGCCGTCAGACTGCAGGTCCACCAGAAGCCGTGCGAGCACACCTGACGGGCCGGAGTCATTTACGTTCGCCGACAGCTCGCGCTGTGGCCTCGTGCTCACGAGGACACGCTCCACGCTGGCCTGCACCCGACCCTCCGGTATGCTGAGCTTCTTCTCGATATCACTTGCAGCACCTGAGATCTCTCGATGCAGCTTCGTTCGCCCCGTCAATGCCAGCCGCAGAGCGACGTGGCGCAGCGTCGGTTGTTCATCCTCAAGCGATCGAAGAGTCTCGGTGATGTCTCGACTGATGATTTCGTGCGCCTCGGAAAGATTGCCGGCGCCGGAGACATCGGTCGATAGCTCGTCGTAGCGCACCGTCGCAAGCGGAACAAGGTCAGCCGAGATTTCCCCGGAGTGATCGATCGTGAGGATGGTCGGTCCTCGCGAACCGGTCTCGGGTGGGCGCAACGGCTGCGGGGATCCCGGATAGAGGACATGATGCCCGCCATGTACGGTGTGGACTCTGCCGTGCTGATGACCAAGAAGCCACGCATCGACCGGTTGCGCGAGTAGCTCGTTGAGATTGACTGGTGCGTAGCGACTACCCGGCACCCCGAGGTCGGCGTGCAGCATCGCCAGCGTTGCGGGCCCGTCCTCCAGCGCCGGAAAGCCCTGAATCGGGGACTGCATGAAATGTCTGGTGGGGAATGACCAGCCGACGAGCCGAACGGCGACCTTGCCTTCCGGAGCGAAGTCGACCGCTTCCCAAACGCCTCCACGACCCAGCAGACGGAAATGGTCGCTCTCAAGCGCATCTGCGAGTGGAGGCAGCACCTCGTGGTCGTGATTGCCTACCACGGCGAACGTGGTGATGCCGGCCGACACGAGTCGCTCGACGCCACGCTTGAGTGGGCCGAAGGCTTCGAAGAACCTGTTGGCCTCATCGACGACGTCACCCAGCAAGAGGACGGCGTCGACCTGCTGATGGATCGCGTGCTCGACGATGTCGTCCCAGACGCGTTCAACACTCAGTTCGGGCCGGCCGACTGGCACTCTTGCCGGGAATCGGCCCAGGTGAAGGTCGGCGGTACAGAGAAGTCGGATGGGATCGGGCACGCTCAGAGACGAAGGTTAATCAATACTTGATTTCTGTAGAGGTGCTGAAGAAAATACCGGCATCGGAGGGGAGGAGCCTGGATGGCTCGCCAGTCACGGACGCGAACCCGAACGCCGGCGGGATGTTGTAGAACTTCCCATCTCGCCTCTCCATCACCCTGCTGCAACCGTGCCGACGATTGGCTATCACGCGTCCCACGAGCAGTTCTCACCGGCCGAATTGCTGGCGTTCGCCCGCCATGCGGATGGGGCCGGATTCGAGGCAGCGATGTGCTCGGACCATTTCTTTCCCTGGACGGAGCAGCAGGGTCAGAGTGGTTTCGCATGGTCGTGGCTAGGCGCGGCGATGGAGGCCACGGAGCTTACGTTCGGGACTGTGACAGCCCCCGGTCAGCGCTACCACCCGGCCATCATCGCTCAGGCAGCGGCTACCCTCTCCGAGATGTACCCGGAAAGGTTCTGGCTCGCGGTCGGCACGGGACAGTTTCTCAATGAGCACATCACCGGCGACGGCTGGCCGCGCAAACCCGATCGGCGAGAACGCCTCCGGGAGTGCGTGGACATCATGCGCGCGCTCTGGGACGGAGGATGGGTCACGCACGATGGGCACGTCGTCGTCGAGGACGCTCATCTTTACTCCAGACCGGAGAATCCACCAATGGTGGTCGGCGCAGCCATCACTGCCGAGACGGCGCGCTGGGTGGGCAGTTGGGCGGACGCGCTAATCACCGTCGCACGACCCCGCGACGAATCGCAGTCCGTGATCGACGCTTTCAGAGCCGGTGGCGGTGAGGGGAAGCCGGCATTCCTTCAGGTGCAGATCTCGTATGCGCCTGATGAATCAGAGGCGCTCCATGCAGCAACGCGTCGGTGGGGCGCAAACGTCAGCCCCAGTCCGGTGCTCTCCGACCTCCGCCTTCCCAGTGACTTTGAGGAATTGCAGGCCACTGTATCCGATGAAGAGGTCGCCGAGAGGGTGCTCGTGTCGAGCGAGCCCGGCACCGAAGACGTCGAACGTAGTTGGGTATGGGGCCGCAGTTCTGACACCCTGCGAGCCAAGGCGGAGGACGATGAGTTCGATCTGATCGTGCTCGGACGCACGGGTGCTGGACAGGTGCGCCGAGCCTTGCTCGGCACGACCGCAGAGCGCCTGGTTCGTAACACCCCCTGCAGCCTCTACGTGGTCGGCGCAGGGGAGTGACGGCTGTCTCGAGCCGTCACTCAGGAAGTTTTCGAGCTGACCACCGCTGGCGTCTGACTCTTTGGCGCTTGGGCGTATTCCCGCAAGCGATACTGAATCGTGCGCACGCTGATTCCGAGAATCTCTGCAGCGCGTGCGTTCGAGCCTCCAACGTGACTGAGCGTCTCCAAGATGGCGTAGCGCTCGAGCTCGGCCATGCTGGCGCCTGGAATCACGGGACGTCCGATGGCACCACTTCCGTCTCTGTTCCCGTCTGCTTGGCCC
>JBJHBB010000030.1:0-10306 GCA_050485265.1 Rhodothermales bacterium
ACAGTCCCCGAAGTGCTCGGAGGCGATGATGGTCCACAATCCGCTCGCATCTAGAGCGCAGTCATCGATCTCCCGAAACGTAGCGACTTGGTTGCTGGCCTGACACTTCACTGTCCCGTCAGGCCGGACAACCTGGATTTTCGGATTGAGTCCACCGGACAGGCGAACGAGTCTGACCAGCACCCTCTCTCCGGTTGTCCCATCAAAGGAGTACGCGCCCACTTCGGGCGCTTCCGCAATCTCGCCCGACACGGTATCGCCGTATGCGATCGAGATGACGCCGGCGGGTGAATCGAGTCGTTGAACGTGCAGCCCGAAGTCGCCGAGACTGTTGCCGTTGTCGTCCGCAGCTACGATGCTCCATGTCCCCGAAGCGTCGAGAAGGCATCCGTCGATCTCCCGATGGATTGCGACGGCATTCGAAATCGAGCATCGAATCGTGCCGTCGGGGCGGGCGACGTCGATCTGGGGGTTGATCCCCCCAGCGAGGCGCGTCATTCGCACCAAGATTCGCTGTCCAGCGGTACCCGAGAACGTATACATTTGGGCCTCGGGCAGCTCGTCGAGGGTCCCAGATATTGTGTCTCCATAGGTCAGGGCGGTGGCGCCGCTGGGGTCGTTCAACCGTTGGAGGTAGAGCCCGAACTCGCCGGTATCGTCACCACTCGT
The DNA here is from genome assembly GCA_050485265.1 of Rhodothermales bacterium. Classification (GTDB taxonomy): domain Bacteria; phylum Bacteroidota; class Rhodothermia; order Rhodothermales; family JANQRZ01; genus JBJHBB01. The sequence continues at coordinate 670 of JBJHBB010000030.1, forward strand.
ATCGCTGGCCATCAAACTCCAAGTCCCCGTCACATCGAGCGCACAGTTATCGAGCTGTCTAAAAGAGGCGGCCAAGTTTGACATCTTGCATCGGACTGAGCCGTCCGGACGTACGATGTGTATCTGAGGATTGATCCCGCCAGTGATCCGTGCCATGCGGACCAGGATTCGCTCCCCGCTCGTTCCGCTGAACGTGAACGCTTGCGCCTCCGGCATGACCCCGATGGCACTCGCCGTTGTCTCGCCATAGGACAACGCGGTTGCTCCTGATGGGGAGTCGAGACTTTGGAAATGAAGTCCATACTCCCCTGTGTGATTGCTCCCCGTGTCACTCGCGACGATCGTCCAGGTCCCGGTAGCGTCGAGTTGACAATTGTCGATCTCTTGGAAAGAGAGCGTCGCTCCGCCAGCGAAACAGCGCTGTGTGCCGTTCGGTCTGAGCACCCGCACGTGCGGGTTCACACTGCCGCTGAGTCGCCGCATCCGCAGCAGGATCCGCTCCCCGCTTGCTCCGCTAAACGTGAATGAGTCTTCCTGAGTAGTGCTCAGGAGTTCGCATTGAACAGTGTCCCCGTAGGACAGGGTAGTGGGGCATGCCAGCGCCGCTGCCGGCCCGCGCTGCAGTGCAATGAATCCGGCGATGGAGAGCACGCTGAGACCGATGACGAGCAGAGGGACGCGGGGAGACATGATCGGCACTCCGTCGTTGGGCGCTGGGGGAGTCCCCACCGCGGATACATGAATGCCGCCCCAAGTCCGCGGCGACGCGATACTAGTGCAGATAAAGATGAATAGTCAACGTTACACGCGGGATTCTCGGACAGTAGAATCCCGCCCGATTCGCGGCGACCCGATCTCCTCGCGCATGCAGCGCCTGGAGCCAGCTCCATCTTGGTCACGTAGGATGGCGGCTGGTAGGCGCCGGCCTCTCGCGCTCAAGCAACCGGGCAGTCCACCCGAGCGACGCGCTCCGAACCCGCCGGCGTCGGGTACCTCGCACGATCGCCGTCATCGCGTAGCGAACATCTGATCGGCGGGCGAGAAGCGGTGATGGCGCGTGGCCGCCTGCTCGGAGCGGTAGCTGGAGGAGTAGCGCCGCACCATGATGGGCGACGAGTGGCGGAGCAGGTACTGTGCGTCTAGCTCCCGCGCATCATGCTCAATTGCCCAGGTCGCGAAGGTGTGGCGGAAGCGGTGCGCGTGCACCTTCGCGATCCCCGTCCTCCGCCCAAGCCGCCGCAACAGCTGCTTGAGTCCGTTCGGCTGGAGTGCCACCCCCTCCCGCAACTGTCCGTGCCCATCGGATGCGATGAACAGCGGCCCCGGCTCCTCACCGCGCACCCCGAGGTATGACGCCAGTGCCTCCCGGCAGCGCTCCGCGAACGGCACCACTCGCTGCTTCGCGCCCTTGCCGAAGCGAATACGGAGCCGCCACACCTCCAGGTCCAGGTCGCCGAGATCGAGTTGGACGACCTCCGAGCAGCGCGCTCCCGTATCCAGCAACACCATCAGCAACGCTCGATCACGCGCCCCCACCGGCCCGTCACCGCACGTCTCGAGTAGCGCAGTCACCTCCGCGACCGAGAACGGCCTCACGATGCGCTGGGGGAGCCGGATGTTCTTCATCCCACGGCACGGCGAGTGCTCGAGGTAGCCGGAGTCGACCAGCCAGTTGAAGAAGCAGCGCACCTCGCGGAAGTAGCGATGGCGGGTATCTGGCGAGAGGTCTGTGAACCGCGCGAGGTAGCGGTACAGATCCTCACGCGTGACCGCACCCGGATCCGTGGGTGCACCATCCTCGGCGAGCGCAGCGAGAAATCGCGTGAGCGTCCAACGGTAGGCTCGGACAGTGCGCTCCGACTTCCCCTCCACCTCACAGCGCAGGATGTAGAGGTCAGCGAGTTCGGTGAGGGTGTGGTTCGGCATGCATCGCATGGACGCTCTGGTGCGCCACGAAGTCAAGCGCGTTTGGTCTGCTGGCAGGCGGCACCATCAGGAATGCGATTGACTAATCTATTAGGAATAGATTAATATCCGCCTCGTGATCGGCCTACCCCTCTGGGCGGTCATCGTCGAGGCTGCCGCGTGCAGCGCCACGCTGGTTCGCTAGGGGAGGACGGCACCCCGCGTGGTCCTCCCCTAGCGCCTCGTACTCTGGCTTGAGGCGGATGTGGAGCAGTCGGGTCGGCGGGCGGATGCGATGCAAGACTGGGGCGTGCAATGCGGATCTCGATACGGACCATTCCAGCGATCTCGATCGTCGTCGTGACTGTGTCGGTGTTCCTCGCGTCGCTCGCCAAGGCGCTGTAGTGCCATCGCGGAACGTTGACAGGACCGGGTGGCTGGGGATTGCTGGCCGCCCGCGTCATCCTGATGTTCTGACCCCCGCGGAGTGGCGTGTCCTTGAGCAAGTTCGCGCGGGCTGCTCGAACGCGGAGGTTGCCTGCCAGCTTGGGCTGAGCACGAATACCGTTCGCACGCATGTCTCCAGCATGCTCCGCAAGCTCGGATTCGCTGATCGTCACGCTCTCGCTGCTTGGCCGGGCATGCCGCGGGAGGTATCCCGACGTTATCTCCTCTGCTGGCACACACGCGCAGCGGACAAGATCGGCCCGTCGAGGCTTCGACCCGTGGAGTAAGGCCCCAGACTCCGGCCGGGGCCTGCGGGGCAGCGTTGGGACTCACACTCCAGGATCTCGCCGCGACCAACACCATGCGGCTGTGCTGGCTTACCACTGTGTCCAGCGCTCGGAGCGGGTGCGGTTGTCCATCGCGCCCATCGCCGTGCAATTGCAGGTGATGTTCATGCCCGTCTGGTAGGTCCCGGAATAATGGGTGAACGACGCGCATCCCCCTGCTGCGACTGCCGATGAGACACGATCGTCCCAGCCGGGGGGCATGGTGTTCGCGTAGTAGGTCAGCCCCGTCGAGCATCCCACGGAGTTGGGAACCGACCAGATCCGGAAGCTACCTGAGTAACCCGCCTGAGAGTAGTCGATCCCGATCGTCGTTGCACTCGCCGCAAGCGTGCTCGCATCGCTCAAGTCGAGCGCGTCGAGGGCGGCGACGAAATCGTCGATCGTCGCCTGATCCCCGAGAGCAACGCGGCCACCGGTGGCAACTACTGCCGCCTCCTGGAGCGTATCGAATCGTTGCGTGCGAATCGGCTCGTCCTCAGACGTCCCGACCTCATGCGCCCAGGCGACCACAAATCCACTATCCTGCGCCGCTGGACCGAATGTCGCTGAAGTCGATACCGCACCCACGAGCAGTGCCAGGCACACTGCTACCCGCGTGTCCATCAGTTTGAACATGCCAGTCCCCTCCCACTCTGATAGCAGATTACTTTCTCATGTCAAGACTAGTCATCGTGGTTCAGACCGACAGGCCACCCTGGAACTCGATCCCGGCAAACCTCTCCATTCACTCGGGGTGACCGGTTCCAGCTCACGCTCAGCTATGGGATACTAGTCGCAACGGTTATGAGTATGGACGAAGTTCCCGCGGGCGGGGCGGCTCCGCGAAAGGCTGGTGTCTCTTGCCTGATCTGCCACGAAATCAGCGGACGGTTGCCGAGCTGCTGTCTGAGCGCGGGCGGCTGCATGCTTACGAGGTCAAGCAGTTGCTTCTCGGGGAGATCGGGCACGGCTCCGTGTACCAGGCGCTCGCTGCGATTGAGCAGAAGGGCTTCGCAACGACCCACTGGCAGCTCCCCACGGAGTCGAGCGAAGGTGGGGGGCCACCACGGAAGTACTACGAGTTGACCGCGCTTGGACGGGAGATCCTGGAGCTTGAGCGAGGGCGCGACGCCGCCCACGCCCGAGCCGCGCGCGCACGCACGCGCACCCGGAGGGAGAGTCCTGGATGACGTCGGCCTCTGAGCGAGTGCTCTTCTGGGTGCTCAGTCTCTACCTGGCGGGGTTTGCGTTCCTCAGTCCCAATTACAGTTACGTTCGACGCGAGCACTCCCTCATCTGGTGGGGGATCCGTGAGCGCTCATCGGACCTCCGCAGGACGGGCACCACGTCGCTGCATGCCTGGGGGGAGTTCCTCGGGGAGCTCAATCCTCTTGCCCTCACATCAAAGACCATTAGCGACTCCAGTCGCGCGCCAATGGACTTCACGCAGCTCCGCTGGTATCCGCTGCGCCTGGGCATCGTCGCCTCTACGCTGTTCGCCGTAGTGCTCCTCGCGTTCGATATCCTCCCGGAAGAGCCACCTCCCAGTGGCATCAGCAGTCCGAGTAGCGACCCAGCAGGCCAAATCGAGAATCTGGGTGACGTCGATACGCTGAGGGAAGGGATCTACCGCTCGACGGGCGTGTGTCTCGACCCGGAGGTGACAGGCTGGGATCTGACCGACGAGCTGCTGCGCGATGGGAGCCCCGGTGCCGACTGCAGCGAACTCGATGATCCGAGGGAGCGAGAGCCGGCCTAGAGGCAACGCGGAATCGCCCCCGCGCCACTTCCAGACCGGATAGGTTCGGGCTGGTATGACGCGGAGCAACTATCCGAATATTCAGCGAATAGTTTGCAGGTCCTGGTCTTCCTGAAGCGACGTCAGTAGGCCGCCCGCCTGTCACACGGACCGAGCCGAGCCATATTCGGAACGACCAGACATTACGGTGTGCGTGCCCACATCCGTGAGGGCGGGTGCTTCGTCATCGCAGCCGGGCCACATATAGAGCTCCGGAGTGTCAGGAGCGTCACATAACCGGAAATCGCGCTCTGGAAAAGCCATGACTGACGCGGACACAAGTGCAATCGAGCCACTCGATGCACGCCTGCGCCGACAGTACGTCCCTGACGACCTCGACGCGGCCGGCGTCGCCCTGTTGCAGGCCAACAACGAACTCACGGTCCGGGACTTGGGAGACCAACTGGGTTCCTTCGAACGCCATAGTGCCGAATCATCGATCAGCCTCTCTTTCGCTTGAATCGGCGGAAGGGGTCCACGCCGTAGCCCGCCGCTCCGTCGCTTTCGAGCGAGAATGTGCGGAGTACGCCGCCCTGCCCCACCATAGGCCACTCCGATCCCGCCACTGCTTCACCCGATCCGATGTGCTTGATTACATGATTTCCACGGAGTTCCTCCAGATTCTTCGTTAGTCGCCCGACAACGACGAGCGCGGGCCCTCGCTGACGAAGGCTGAGCACCGTTCTTGCCGTTGTCGGAGAGGATCGCCTCGAACACGCCGTGGCGACGCATCGCCTCGATTAACGCGTCGCAGACCGGCCGAGCTGCGGCGCGATCGACCAACTTCGCCGACACGCAGAAGCGCGAATGATCATCGATGCCCGTCACGATCGAGGTCCATGCCAGAGCACCATCGCACGCGCGCGTTCCTAGCGCTGGTAGTCGCTGGAGCGCTGTCGTCGTCGCTTCGGGTCGATGAGCTGCCAGCGGGTGAGGCACGGTAGATGGCGAGCGTCCGGGCAGCGGTGTCACGCGGCCCGGATGAGCCGGCCGAGGAGCGTGCGTGGTCCTCAGCCCGGTGCTCGCGCCGAAGCACTTCCCCGTCAGGAGGCCTAGGCGGCACTTGTCCGGATAGCACCGGAAAGAACGGCGACCCAGGTGCGCGCCCGCAACATGCTGACATCGAGAAAATCATCAATCTAATGATGCCGCTGCCATGACAGATTGATACACACAAGCCATATGGACAGGGACGGCCTGCCAGTGTGCACCTCGAAGGCACTGACCTTACGCGAGGGAGTCTATCGCACCACAGGCGTGTGTCTCGCTCGCGACATCACGGCGGCCGATCTGACCGAGGAGGTGCTCCGCGATGGGCAGACTGCAGTGACCTCCAAGGCCGCGCGCACCAGCGTAGGAGATGGCAGGCGCCCTGATCACTGGAGACGCGAATAGGTATCTTAACCGCCCAATGCTCGGCGTCGAGGTCACCGGTTGCCTGCACTTTTGGCGGCGGCCTCAATGGCGGGGCTCGGGGCGCCCGCGCGACGGCTCATGTCCGATCAACGCGATCCAGCGAAGCTGTCGCTCGATCGTGGGTACATTGACTAGTAACGTATACATGGATTAGACTCTACTAGAGGTGCCCGGCGCGGTCTCTTGCGCCGGCGCGCGAGGTTCTCGCAGCGAGGAGCACCATTGTGCGATCGAGGCTCCCAGACAGCGGAACAGCGCGGCCAGCAGCAGGCCGAGGATCTTCACCTGCTGCGGATTCTGAACCTCCGGGCGCGCTAAACCTTGTCGAGTCGAACACGGGGGCAAGGTGCCCGGCCGCGACACAGTGAGGGGACCGTCATGTTGACTACACATAGAACGATCGCATGGGGAGCTACGGGGGGCTTGGTACTCGCGGCGCTCGCTCTATTAATCGTGCCGGGTGTCGCACGCGCTGACTTCACGGTCGCACCGACACCCAACGGGCTTACTATCACTACGTACACGGGCTCGCTCGCCGAATTCGCGGATGACGGGGAGGCGCTCGCCCTCGTTTCGGCGTTCGCGACGGTGGACGGTAATTTCGTCGGCTATATTTTCGGCGCGCCGATCTTCGTGAACGACGCGTTCACCACGCACTTCGCGGGTGGTCTGACTGGCCACGGCCTCATCGTCCGCGCCGGCAGTGAACCAGAACACACTGGCGTCGCAGCGCTTGACGCTATCATCGCTGCCGTATTGGCTGGCGATGGCGACCTCCTCTCCGACCTGCTGATCATGCGAGCGTGTCCCGACGAGGCGGACTGCGAGCACATCGCTCCCGGAGAACGAAGCGAGACGTTCCCGTTCACCGCGTGCGCGGGCTCCTTTGCTGCTGCTGACGGTGCGCGCGACGCCGTGAGACGCGAATGGGGCGCAGGCGGCCCGAACTTCCCCGGCATCGAGTTACATGCGGTGTACGTGACGAACCACCGACCGTTCAATCTTCCAGCGCACTATGCACTGGTATTTCGAAACCCCATTGCAACGGGTATGCAGTACCGGGAATTGCTGACCAATGACAGTGGGGAGATCGTTCTGGTGAGCTATGGCTGCGGCGCCGAACTACCGAACCCCGACTTAGTCGAGAGTTGGATTGTGGAACCGCTGCCGTGATGCAGCCGGAAGGATGCGCACGAGTGCTGGGAGGGCGCGGAAGCAGCGGTGCGCCGGCGTACACTCCGAAATTCGAGCAGGTCGGTGGTTGGATCCGGCGAGCGCCGCGAGGAACCGCATCGGTGTATAGCGGTACGCGCGGGGTAAACCGCGCAGATGTCGTGGAGCGCCGTCACCAGCTTCGACCGATCACAGGTGCTCGGCTGCTGGGTACGCGTGACAGCGTGCTGCACAGCACGCTCGAGTGCCTGTTGCCCGTAGCCTGACAATTACGGCATGGCGTGCAAGCACAGACCTCCAAGATCCACGGGCGCGCTCCAGCGTAGGAGATGGCAGGCGCGCTGAGCACCGGAGACGCGAATAGGTATCGGAACCGCCCGATGCTCGGCGTCGAGCCGGTTGCCTGCACCTTTTGGCGGCGGCCTCAATGGCGGGATCAACTCGATCCAGCAGAGCGACGCTCAATCGTGGTATACATATGCGAGTATAATAACACGATACTACGATCTACTATGCGGTCCCGACCGTCGCCCAGCCCCGCGGATCGCAATCAGACGTGGCCGGTGCGGTGATCCTGCGCCGGCGAGCGCGCGAGATTATCGCAGCCAGGAGCACCACTGTGCGACTGTCCACCGGGCGATTCCGATCCTTTCCCATCGTCGCCCTGGCGACATCGGTATGCGAGCGTTTGCAAGGGGACTGGCAGTCGGTTCCGATGCCGCTCGACACCGCCTCCGCACGTGGGGCGACGAGATACAACTAGTATTGACCAGGTAACGTACGATCGGTACATGAGGGCGGCAGAGGGAGCCGGCGATGCTCAGACGTTGGGCGCCCCTGTCGGGCATCCTGGCAGCGCTAGCTTGGGGCGCGGCGGTCGAGGCCGAACCGCGCGGCGAAAACGACGCCACCCTGATACAAGACGCCGGGACACGGAGAAAGAAGTCAGTCCCCGCCGATCCGCTCGCCGCGCTGTCCGAGGCGGTGGAGGTTGCGACGGGCGGGCGAGTCGACCTGAGCGGCTATGCGACGATAGATGAATTCGTTGCCACGCTCGATGACCTAGAACTCAGCGACCCGTTGGCGTCAGTGGCAAGCTCGACCGCTGTCGGCATCAGTGACTCGGGCAGATGGTACGCGGGAGCGGTGTATCTGGCGGCCGTCCCGGCTTCGGTCGGCTGTTCGACGAGGCTCACACCACGCCAACCGACTGGGATAACCGCGTTTCCGCAGCGATCGATCGGATGCGGGTCGTTCTCTCCAACACTCCGGGGGCGATCAGCCAGAGAGCAGTACCTACGTGCCGTCGGTTGGCTCGGGTGGCAACCAGACGTGGTCGAGGAGATGGGCGCAATGCGGAATGAGACGGGCCACGAGCAGCCAACTAGTCCGGTGCCGCGGAGAGTGTTGGATCACCTCATGGCCCCGGGACCGACCGAAGCTGGGGATGGCCGAAATGACTAGCGACCCTGTGCGATCCAACCATCACGCCGCGGACGCAATAATCCTATGGCGCATCACGCCGCGGCGGGCGGAGGTTCTGCGTGAGCTTGCGGATGGTTTCACCGAGCGAGAGGCGGCAGCGCATCTTGGGATCAGTGCGAAGGGAGTCCGGAGTCACGCGGAGGACCTGAAGAACCTCACCGGCTGCGCTTCCGTCCGCGAACTCGCCCGGTGGTGGCGCGCGAATCGGGAGCGCTGGATCGACCTCATGCGAGAGATTTCTGGTGTCCTCTGACTTTGGCTGCGTGCTTAGCCCACGGGATACTCATGAGCTACGACGGCGCCCCATCCGGCTCCCCACCCCCATTGAACGACCGTCCACGAGGGATCAGTGCTGGCAGCAGCAAGGGAACCTAGAACGTGTCCGTTCACCGTTACGATCACTTCTTGCGCGTTGTTGCTCCACAACTCGACTCGGGAACTAGCTTCCCATTCCCTCGTCTCGCCGAGGTGTAGCGTCCCGTCAAACTTGGTCCGACCGTCGGCGATTACGCGAATTGTTGATGCTTCTTGGGCTGTGACGCGAAGCGACACCGCCGGGGCACCCTGCGCTAGTTGACCTGTGGAAAAAGGCGAGGCTGTCTCCGATTCGGCCCCCGTCGATGACATGAATAGGATGGCAGCGCCCACGACGGCCATTGTGATTGCTCCCACGATAAGAATCGGCGGCGGAATGCGCCGACCGGCAAGATCTCGGTTAGATAACATTGCACTCCCCTCTTCTCGTCCCGCCTAGGATATAGCCACCAAGCAGGGAGGATCGTTTCGCTCCACGGCCAAGGCGGCCAAGGCGGCCAAGGTGTCCCACCTCCTACCCATCGTCGCTTTCGTCGGGGACCAGGCCCTCAGCGATCGCGACCAGATCAGCGAGCTCGATCGCATTGCTCGCTAGGCTAGTGTATCGAGGGCTGTCCCCGTGAACGGCTTCCTCCCAGCCGAGCGCGACGATCGAATCTCTGTGCCAATTGCGAATCTGCACTCGTCCATCAATTTCCTCAGGGGCACCGCCCGGTCGACCCAGAGTCCATTGCACAGCTCTGCCGCCGAAACTTACTGAACCAGTTTGATC
>JBJHBB010000031.1:0-10197 GCA_050485265.1 Rhodothermales bacterium
CCCCCCCCCGGACCTCAACGGCCGGGACGGCTCCGCGCGATCCCCCGTCGACGTCGTTGGCGATGATCGCCAGGTGATAGTGCACCTGGCCATCGACGAGCACGGCCGCGGAGAGCGATGCCACGTCGCGCAACGCGCCCGTCTTGCCGGCCACGTGGTCCCGGGCCGCCGTGTGGACCATTCGGGCGCGCAACGTCCCGGTCCGTCCCATCACGGCGTGCAGGTCATGCCACACGGCGGCGTGGCGGCCACGGACCATCGCCCGGTCGACATCGACGAGGATGCGGGCTGACAGACGATCTTCACGCGACAGCCCCGACCCGTCGGCGAAACGAGCACCAGCGTGCTCGACTCCCATCGCGACTACCCCGACCGGCTCAACTCGAAGCATCCGGTCGACGACCGGTGGCACGACTCGCTCAGGGAAGCGTTCGACGACGCGCGTGGCTCCTGACCCGCTCTAGGCAGTCGCCCGTACTGCCTGCTGGCGTACAAGTGTTCGGTCCGGCATGCTTCGGGCGCCCGACGACACCGAGCAACTCCAAGGGATCCACGTGGACGACGCCGGCCGCCACCTCCCGACCCTTCCGGCTGCGCCGGCGGAGCCGGTTGATGGCGTCGCCATCAGCCTGTTCTCGGGGGCCGGCGGGCTCGACCTCGGCGCGGAGCGCGCCGGGTTCCACGTCGCGGCCGCGGTCGAGTACGACCATGACGCCGCTGACGCGCTCGAGAAGAACTTCCCACACCTTGAGTCGGGCGTCATCCGCGACGACATCCTCGACGTCCCTTCGGAAAAGATCCGGAAGGCTGCCGGGTTGCGACACAACCAGCGCCCCGTCCTTCTCGTTGGGGGCCCCCCATGCACCCCGTTCTCGAAGTCGGGATGGTGGCTCGACTGGAAGCGTGACGGGCTCGACCCGAACGCATCGCTCCTCCAGGAGTACACCCGGGTGCTCCGCGACCTCCAGCCGCGCGCGTTTGTCCTTGAGAACGTCTACTCCCTGACGTTCAACAGCCGATCGTCACGACCGCACTTCGAGCGACTCCTCCGCGAAGTCCACGAGGCCGGCTACGACTTCAACTGGGCCACGCTCAACGCAGCCGACTACGGCGTCCCACAGGCGCGCCCGCGCCTCATCATCATGGGCACGCGCCGCAAGGACCGGACCCACGTGCCGCAGCTCCCTGCGCCTACGCACGGAGGCAAGTGGGAGCGTCGCAAGTCAGGCGCGGAGGGCGGCGAGCCGCACATTACCGCCGGCGAGGCGCTCGCCGGACTCGTCACCGACCCGGAGCCCGAGGAATTCGTGGGCGGTCAGTTCGGTCATCTGCTTCCCGATATCCCGCCCGGTGACAACTACCTATATTACACCGCAAAGCGCAACCACCCCGACCCACTATTCGAGTGGCGGTCGCGTTACTGGTCGTTCCTTCTGAAACTCTCCCCGGATAAACCCGCGGCGACGATCCAGGCCCAACCCGGCCCGTACGTCGGTCCGTTCCATTGGGAGAACCGCCGGCTACGCGTGCCGGAGCTGAAGCGCCTGTTCACGTTCCCAGACGACTACGCGTTCGTGGGCACGCGATCGTCGGTGCAGGCTCAGGTCGGCAATTCGGTGCCGCCATTACTCGCTTACAGCGTCGCGAGGGAAGTGGCGCAGTTGCTGGGGTAGGAGACTCAGGTCTCTGCCGACTCCGTAACAGCCGCCGCGAGTTCGGGTTCCAGAGCAAGAAGTACCGCCCTTCCTACACGGGCTCCCTCGGCTCGCATCAGTTCCTCTGATGCCGGCGTGCCCTGCTCGTCAGCAGCGGACAACTCCGCCTGTCGTCGAGTGAAGAGTGCCCAGCACACCGGGAACTCGTACTTCTCCCTAAAGTTGCGGAGCTGCTCTTCGGACAGATCCTTGGCATCGATCGTGTTCTTGTACGGCCCGAAATCCGCATTCAGAATCCATTCCGCCCGCGTAATACGACGATGCTCGTCGTGGGTCAGCTCACAGACTCCCAGAGTCTCTTCGTTCCAGGGGAAGGGCTCCTGGTTAGGCCACGACTCCCGACCAATCCACTCAATGTCGACGTCAGGTCCACCACCAGGGGCGTCCGGGTCTGGCTCCGGCGGCTCGACTACCTCGAGGCGTGCGGTCTCCTCCAGGAAGAGCGACAGCCGGGGCTCGACTAGTACGACGCGGAGGGGGCCACTTCCGACAGGCGTTTCCGGATCGGCCTCGATGGTAAGCCGAACCTCACCACCGGATAGGCGACCGGCGGACCGCACGCGGACACCGGGAATGTCAGCTGGGAAGACCACATTAAGCGCCGAAGCGTATTCTGGCAGCCAGCCGTTCTTCGCGTTGATGTGCATACGCATGGACGTTATCCCCCCCGGAGAGAGCCGGACGGGGTCCGTCAGAATCTTGAGGGTGTCGGGCGTCTCGAGCATGCCGGTGTCGTCTTTCGGTCGGGGCTTGCCACCCCCGCGACGGGGCGGCCTGTCGACGCCACCTGACCGGCTGCCTGTCCGTGGCCCCTCGACCATGGCCATGATCTGCTTTGAGAGCTGCCGCTTCACTCGTTCTGACGTGGACTTCGTCGCCTTCGCGAGGGTCTGCTGTCGGCGCTTCTCGTTAATCTCGACCAGATCGTCGTCGTCGCGTAGCTCTTGCTTGGTGATGTCGAGGATGCGGGAGGCCAACGGGCTCTCACGGTTCGACTCCCGTGTCGACGCGAAGACCTCTCGCTTCGCGGCGTTCGTCAGGTTGTTGCAATCGATGACGACGACCAGGTGCCGCCAGATGAAGTGCAGGTCCGTGCTCCGCTTGATCCAGTATCGGTCCTTGGTTCCCTGCCGCTGCCCGTTCAGCACAAAAGAGAGTCCCTGAGATGCCGTGGTGTAGGCGTCCGGGTCCTCTCCGTCCGCTAGCAGGAAGTAGCGGAGCAGGAGCTCGCCGTACTCCTCGCCAAGAGAGATAACTCGTTCGTCTTGATGCTCAGACGTGAGGCCGGACTTGAGACGGTAGAGGAGTCCGGCAACGGTCCGGTTCTCCCCCCTGCCGCGGACGCCCTTGAAGCGATCGGTTCTTCGCTCGTGGATCCAGAACGGCAGTGCGGGGTCCGGCAGGGCCGCGTGGAAGAGATGGTGGAGGCTTTGCTTGGGCTCATGCGCCGCGCGTTGGTATGCGGTGAGCTCGTACGCGACGTGACAGATCCACGTGCCATATGGCATGGCCGGTAGCCCCGGATCTGGGTCGGGAAGCGATCCTGACGGCAAGTCCAGACGCAGGATGCGACCATCACGGCCGGTGCAGTACTCGTACGTTCCAGTCTTGTGGCGCTCAGGGTCCAACGGGTTGTAGCGGATGACCGCGATCCCAATCTGGTCGTCGCAGTCTTCCAGACTGGGATCCCTGCGGGAGACGATCAGCGTGTATGGGCAAAAGGCGTAGGTAGCCGCGCCACCGGCGTTGTAGACACCCATCTGGTGGGTCTTGCTCTTCTTGTTGTCCGACATGATGGACAACAGCGTGTCAGGGAAGCGGTCCGGAGCCTGCCCCGTTCCCAGGTCTTGAACGATTATGGTGGGGCGTGCCGCATGGCCCGACTCGAAATTGGTCACACTGATGTTGTTGGCCAGTTCCTGGAGTCGCCGCCGGTCGCCTGCTGCCAGGGCGCTGACCCCAGCGGCGGGCACATCAAACCAGGCGGACGCGGCGGCGTGGGGGCTAGGGGCAGTCGCTCCTCGCCGAGTCGCCTCCCGGTCAAGAACCGCGTCGATGGAATTTGTCACGCGCTCGACGATGGCGGCTGCCGGGTCCGTCGCGACTTCGACCACGTGGACCGGGTTGGGCAACCCGCCGAGGTTCGTCCAACGCAGACCGCCAGGTTCCGAGGCCGCCAATTCGAGCCACTTCGCAACGTCTTCTTCGGTGCGAATCTGGAAGACCTGCTGCGACAGCTCGCGACTAAGCATCCGCGCCCCCATTCATATTCGCGCACCATCATGTATCAGCCGGCCCATTGATCGGTGGCGATCAGCGCCAAAGCAGCCGCTGCGGTCGGTGAGCGCGCACCCCCTGTGTGATTCCGTTGTGATCCCGTTGAGAAGAAGTCGGTCGTCGCAGCGGCGGTGACGACGTGGCGGTTAGCGGATGTTGCGCTCAGAGCCTCGCGAATTGGTCGGCGACATCGACTCCTCGCAGCGAGGAGGGCCCGAAGTCGACTGCGGTTCACGCCGGCCGAGCAGTGCGGCGACCCGCCGGTCTCGCTCCGCTCTCGGATCAGCTGGTCACGCTGTGCGAGCAGTTCCGCTCGCGCCCGGTCGTGTGCCTCTAGGCGTCCGCGGACGGCGCGGAGCCGGTCGACGAGTGCGGGCGGGACGGTCACGGGTGTCCGTTCGAGGTGGGGCGGCAGCCGCTGTAAAGCGAGCTAACAGCCCGGGTCAAGGGGGACGGTCCCGGAGCGTCGAGCGGCCCGTCCGCCACGGTATAGACCGCCGTCACCCCGGTGTGGGCGAGCCGCTGGGCCACGGTGTGCTGGAGCGCCGCCGACCGGGAGAACCGCTGCAGGTCCTCGACGAGCACCGCCTGCCAGCCGCGCCCCGCCTCGCGCAGGAGTCGCTCGAGGGACGGCCCGAGCGCCATGCCGGGGACGCCCTGGTCGGCGTACTCCGCGACGACGTCCAGGCCGTGCGCAGCGGCGGCCGCTGCACACCGTTCGCGTTGCAGGTCGAGCGTGCCGGGTGAGCTGCCGGCGGTGCGGAGGTAGATCACGGCGCGGGTCGCCACAGTGGTGCTCCTGGTCGGTTGAGGGACCGTACGAAGCTCGTGCGACGTTCCTCGGCTCAGACGAGCGGCCCGCCCTCGGAAGTGCCACGAACGCGCCGCTACGCGTAGCCCGACCGGATTCGAAGGCGCCTAGTCAGGTGACGGATCGCGAGAGGCAACGCCGTCGCTGGGTACGCCAGGGCCTGCCGCATATACACGGTCCGATCCAACGCGGCGGGTTCCCGCGGATTGACCGGATCCACACCCCGGTCAGTCCGCGAGACCGGACTGTGCCCTAGGGACGCGACCGGTACTTCGCACCGCCGTCCGAATCGAACACGGCTGTCCCCCTACGGCGAGGCGCGTGCTCGTGCGGAAAGTAGTGGTCGCTAGGGGCGATCAGGCGGTGACCTCGCAGGTCAGCGTTGCATTAGTGCTTGGGCCCTGAGCAAACAGGGCAACCGGCTGTGGGGGTGAGGCATGTCTCGGCTACCCGAGACAACGAGACGCCGTGATCGGCCCAACCCACCGACCAGACAAGCTTCAGACGGAGAGGGAATCCACAGAGTCCGTCTCTGAAACGCCGCACGTGCCCCACAGCCTCGCCATCCGAGAGGCCATCGCAGCATACATGGCGCTGGACGACGCGGAGTTCACAAGCGCGGGAGCAGAGTTCGAGGGCTTCAATCAGCCGTCTCTTGCCTTCTACGTTCGGGCCGTTGTCGCTGAGCCTATGTCTATAGCGAGTCTGTCAGAACCCCTTCCACCGGACTTGATAGTCCTATCGCGTGGAAGGAGCCACCCGTGACCGGTGACCTGCGCCAGATTGACTTCACGTCCCGAGGCGTCTACCGAGGCACGGCGGCCGTGCTGGACGAGATTGGAAAGGGTAGACAGCTCGAGATGGTGGTCGTCGATCGCTACTCGGTTGCTGACGGGACCGGCATCCATCGGCAGGTGCAGGCTACGAGGCTGATGTTCGGTGACCACGGAGATACGGCCAAGTATGCCGCGATCGATCCCGGGCTCTTCGACGTCACTGCCGGCCGAAGAGCGAGCTTCCAGCGGTCGATGACAGAACTCGGACACACGGGCCGGGTTGTCTTGAAGCGGGATCTCTGGCCGTCTGAGATGTCAGATGAGGTCATCGGCACAGTCACCCTGGTCGGCCAGACCCTCTTCCTGCGGATTGAGTCGTCAGGCTCCAAGCGAAGCATAAAGAACATCGTCGGGACTGACCACAACGCCTATTCGCTTCTTGTGTGGTCGGCCACGATGCATCTCGACAGCCCGAAGCTCACCCGGTGGTCCGATGACGTCCATCGCGCCGGACGGGACGCCCTGGCGATGAAGACGCTTGTCGATGCGCACAAGGACCGCGGCAAGCGAATGCAGTTCGGGTTGAACGAATTCGACCCGCAGGACACAGCGCAAGCGATGCTCCTCGCCCTGCTGTGCGAAATGGGCGAACAGGACAACGAAGCACGTGCGATAAAGATGTTCGGCGCGAAGTCGTCACAGCTCCTCGCGGGTCGTGTCGCCATCGCGGAGAGCCGTCTCCCTCATGGGGTCTTCCATCTGCGCCAGGAGCGCGTCACGCTTCGCGGGTCTGAGTATGTGACGGTTAAAGACACCTTCGGGATTGTTCCAACCTGGGACTCGCGCTACGAGGCGCCCATCGCGGCGGCCGTAGAGAAGCATGCGCAAGGTGCGCCATATGCCGATATCGGCATGGTTCTTGCCGAATACAATGTAGAGCGCCGCTCAACCCGCCTCCCGCAGCACCTGACATTCGGGGACATTGCGGCTGATAGAGATCTGACCGGAAACGAGAAGCGTGCCTTCTTGGCTGGTGCAGCGAAGACATTCCTTACGCCCCATGGTGGCAGGAGGGGAAACTGGGTACCACATCCCGAGCACCCCGCCTTCGATCGAGAACGCACAGCCCTTCTTCACAGCAAGCTCACTCTCTGGGAGACCGGCTATTGGCATACCCAACTTCGACTTGGGGCCGTGCGTGGATTGGGCCGAACGGTCAAAGGCCATCAGCTGCGGTACGAAGAAGAAGCAGATAGCGGCTGGATTCTCATTCCGGCGCCACTCTTCGTCGACGAGCACGGATCCTCTACGATCAACGTCGGTCTTGAGTCAGAGGTCTGGGCAGCATCGCGCGAACGCTTGTCTTCCGAGAAGATGAAGCGGGTTTCTACAGGCGGTGCTTCCCACCGGCGGCAGCACGGAAGGCTCCTGACTTTCGAAACCTGGTACGACGGTGACTTCGATCCGAATGACCCACCCCGAGATCCCTCTGGCGAGGTAGTGGACCACGGAATCCGCCACTATCGCGTGGCAACAAGGGGTCAAGGAAAGGGCAGCCAACTAAACCGGTTGCTCCGCGCACGTCCCGCGAGAATGTCTGTGAAGGCCCAGCAGGGTGGTGGCCAGCGCGGGTGGGGTGTCACCGAAGGGGAGATCCTCGCCACGTTCAACGAGGCGGAACTCTGCCACGCCCTCTCAAGCGTCGTTGAGAACGAGGTCGCGACTGTCATCGACCAATTGCGCCCCGTCGTACTCTTGCCAAGATCCGTAGACGAGTCCTCTCCGAATGACGGGATGCGTCGTCGACAGATTTCGGAACTCGAAGCAATCATCGATGAACTCAAGCGCGACCACAAGGCACTTAGGTTGGAGTCGGCTCGACGGGCGCTCGCCATCGAGGATCTGAATTCAGCCGGCTCGTTGGAGGAACGCCAGCTGCTTCATGACGCACTAGATCTATTGCGCTCCGATGAGGCACAGATTCATCAGGAACTCATTGACCGCGGGCGCGAGCTAGACAAACTCCGAGGAGAAACGGACCAATCCGGCGGCGCGATGGAAGGCCAGTCCGACCGCGAAGTTCAAGTAGCGACCGACATGGGCGAGATCGCATGGTGGATCGCGGGTCTCCGTCGGACTCCAGATGGCACCGGCAGCGCGGCGATGATCGAGACGACGGCTCGGGTTGCTCGCGAGTGGCGTTTGGCCGTCAGTGCGGATGGCTCGCAGGTTCATTGGTCGTGCAACTTGGTCTGGCCTGACTTGTCTGAAGGAACCCTGCGCCTTCAACTGAACGGCACCGTTCCGAACCGGCGGCAGCATCGCCGGCCCCGGGCGACAACCGGGCAGAGCCGTGCATGAGCCGCAACCGGGCGGTGCATCCGAGCGTCTCGGCGCGGTGCACCGTCGGCTGGCCAGCAACGGCCCTGTCGAGGCCGTGAACAATCTGGCGAGCGGATCAAACGGGTCGCGTTCGGGATCACGAACTGGACCCACTGGCGCATCCGAGTCCTGCTCTACGCCGGCCGCCCCGACTGGTCCAAGCTCGCCACCATCACCCCGGCCGCCCCGTGAACTTCCGAAGAGCCAGGAGAGCTCAGGGCGCACGGGGATCACCCTTTTGCAGGAAATCGGTGACCCGTTGCGGCGCAGAACGCCGCCTGCGCGTCGGGGTGTTGCGGTGGGCAGGTCCGGCAGCAGACCACCTCTGTTGCACCGCCCGCAGATGGGTTACCAGCATCGGCGTGCGAGACAGCAGCTGCAGCTGGCTGCGACCGACACTGAAGCGCTCTGGATTGGTCGGACAGCGGCCACCAGCGCGGCCCAGTGACTGTTCCGCCAGCATCCTGTCCTGGTGCCAGGCCAACCCGGTGCCGGCAGTATCCGGTCGCGCCAGCTAGGGACATCGCCGCCGAAACCACCGCGGTGGACGCCACGCACGACGCCATCTGGGGTTCCTCGATCCGGATGCTCTGCTGTGCCGCGATGTACCCGTCCTCGCCACGTTCGGTCCCGAGCGGGGCCGTGACGGGTCGCGTTGGCCCAGGTCCGCCATGGATGGTTGATGAGAGCCGCCGGTAGATCAACGGCCCGTACGCCGGCTCAGAGCCCTCATCTGCGCGCAGTTCGACGCAGGGTGGATTCGGGACTTGTACACGCATAGGCACCATCCTGCGAAGGGTCGAGGTCGGCGCTGAACTCTGGAGAAGCCGTGGCCATCAGAACAGCGAGGTCGACCCATACCGACGATTGTCGCGCAGTGGCCTTACCGTGGGTGCGACAGATGTGCGTGTCTCGCGTGAGGCAAGCCGAGGTAGCCGACTGCACGTACTGCGCGAGATCGAGGTTCAGAATGCGGCAGGACGTTTGCGAACTCCGATGCCGGCGAGGAAGGATGGCGTTGAGCCCGCAGACAGGGCGCGACCATGAGACCAGGTTCGCGGCAGTGCTTCACATCGAGGTTCCGAATCTGGCCTTCAGCCGCGATGTCTGGTTGGGGCCGTCTACATCGCGGGGGCGCCTCTCATTTTCGGAGTTCCTCTGGTGGTTAGCCGAGTTCGAGGGCGGGTGGAACGGCACTGTCGAGTGGGTCAACACGTCGGGCACGGTCGTGTGCGAAGCGACCCACGATGATTCGGGCCTCGCGACCCTCAAGGTGACTGCGGCTTCCACCGGCCAAGGCGGACACGCCCCGTTGAACGCCGAACCGGGCACCTGGATGGCTTGCGCTGCTATCGAAATCGCGGCAGAGGACCTGAGTAGGAACGCGCGGTTCGTAAGCAGCTTCGTACTCCGGCTGTGATTGTGTAGCGCGCTTGGTGGCCCGCGACGGCAGCCCTGGCTCCATGTCCGCCTACCGGAGCCCGACCTTTCGATAACCGATGCTCAGCTTGCGCCACCCTTCACGGTCAGCAACCCGGTCGCGAACCGAGTCGTGACGCGATTGCAGACGCTTTCAACCCACAGGGATGCGCAGCCCGTGCCGTCAAAGGCAGAAGTCCGTCTCTCCTCCGGCCCCACCGACAGGAGCCTGGCGCTGCTATCGACCACGGGCCCGCTCGTTAGCAAGGACGTCAAGCAGCTGCCAGCACCGGTGACGGACTCGTATTCTCGCCAGAGCCACGAACGCTGCCGGTGGGTGACTTGTGCGACCTTCCCCTGCGGCAGTTGGCGATGGGGCAAGCCATCGTCGACGTTTTCGCGAAGCCGAGCAGGCAGACGAGCAAGCGCGTTCCGGACGTCCGCCTGCAGGAGCGGCTGCGACTTCCTCCGCGGCGTGAACCGGCCCGCGAAGTTCCACAAAATGTTGGGGCGGCGCGATGCATCGGCGGATGCCGTAGCCGTGACTATGTGCGCGTCGACCTCGACGGCTACCTGCACATAGTCATACCGGCGGTTACGCACTAACTCGAGAACGGCTCTTAGGCGCGCCGCGTTTGCTACTCGGAGTCGGGGCTGTCGGTTGCGGGCGAGGGACGGTCGGGATGGCCGCCACCCGCTTCGCCGCGAGCCCTTGCGGTGAGGCGTTCGAGAGCGGCGCGGTCTCGCACCGACGTGATCAGGAGGACGTCATCGGCCTTCACCTCGGTGTCACCGCGCGGGACGATCACCGTGGCGT
>JBJHBB010000032.1:0-10028 GCA_050485265.1 Rhodothermales bacterium
GACAGGAGGATGGTTGCGGGGTAGCCCCGGGCAGGTCTCCTGGCTCGCAGCGCCGGGCCGAAGCCCCTCGACGCGCTCGGCAACTCTCCTTCCCGCTCTCGTTGGAGCAGTGGTGAGGGCTTCTTTGCGCGCGATCAGCGCCGCCTACAGTTGCGGGCACAGCTCCGGAATCGGGTCAGCGACCCTCACCGGATTCCCTCTTGATCCGCGCTACGAAACGCGGAACCCGTGGCGGTGTGAAAAGAGCAGCCTCAATATAGACCCTTCTCCTCGGACTAGGCGTCGCCCTGGCTCGCGACGGACAATTCGATCGGGATTCCACGAAGTAGCCGTGCGCGTGCATCGGCCGGGTCGGTCGCTTGCAGAAGGTCTTCGACCAGGTCGACTCTGTGAATCAGGCTCGCAGTGACAGCGAGCTGATTCAGATAGGCATTCGGATCGAGCTCGATCGGTGCCAGGATGACGAGCACGACGTGCGTGAGACCACTCGTCTCGGGCAGGTCGATGCCCTGGTCGCTGACTCCCATGAATAACTGGGAGTGTCGGACCACCGAGGTATGGAGATGGTAGAGCGTCACTCCCGGAGCCAGTTCCGGCGCATAATCACCCTGCTGCGAAGCGATTCGAGTCGCGAGCGTACTGATGGTGTCGCGCTCAGCTTTCAGCCCACCCGTCAGCACCTGCGTAAGGATGGAGCTTAGATCTCCAGGTTGGAGATTCAACGTCACGTTCTCATCGACGAGGGCGGGGAGGTCGTGGCGGGACAGATCTGGTGGTAGCACATCTGCCCGTCGCTCCTGGGGTGAGTAGGCTGTGATGAGGTCAGCCTCCGGATAGCGCGAGGTGAGCTGGCGGGGAAGTCGAAGCAGTTCTGGTCTCCACGATACCGTGCCTCGTCTTGAACTGAGCAGTGCGATCAAGTCGCCTGGGGACACGAGCCCGTCGAGATAGTCGAATAGGCCTTCCCACGCCGGGAGATGGTGCACCTGCATCGGCGTCTCGGGCTCGGTGCGTTCGATCCATCCAGCCAGGCGTCCTGCTCCGGTAGCCGTCTCGACGGTGACGAGGTGCAGGACCGCCCCTGTTCTGGCTGTCAATCGCTTCAGAGTGGCGATCGTGTCGATGAAGCCAGGCTCGCGCTCGCCGTAGGGAGGGATCACCAGCAGGACTCGTTCGACCGAGGCTAACGGGTGAACCATGCGGGACACCAGCACCATCGACGTGCTCTGGTCCAAGAACTGATCGAGCACCGTGCCGAAGATCAGCGACGTGGCGCGCCCCCCGCCCTCCCAGCCGAATAGAACGGTTGTGATGCGCCGCTCGCGCACTGCCCGGTCGATGCCTCGGGCCACATTGTGGTCGACGCGGGTGATAGGTACCACGGGGACATCGGCCGCGGCAGCGTGCACGACAGCATGTCCGAGGAGTCGTTCTGAAGCGGCGACCGCAGCGGCCTCGTCGGGTCCCTCCCGCGCAACGGTAAGGGGATAGAGTGGCTGGTCGTGCTCGAGTGCCCGGATGCTGATTGCAAGGTCCATCAGTGCAGGTGCCGTCTCCGGATTCGCAAGTGGCACCAGGATGCGCTGGGGAGCATCGCTAGGCTCGTACCCACGCTCCCGCTCTGCGAGTGCGACCACACGGCCGAATCGCTCGACCAGCCAAGGTCCCACGACGCTGGTGATGAGAATCATAACCACGACTGCTTTCACCACCATCTCCGAGAACAGCCCGATTTCAAAACCGACGAGGGTGACCGCGAGCGTGGCCGCAGCCTGCGGAATGGTGAGACCGGCTACCGTCCAGCCCTCAGCAGATGAATTGCGCAGCGCGAACTGAGCAAGCTTGGCCGCCAGGGACTTGCCGACAATGACCAGTGCGGAGAACGTCAGCGCCCATCCCCAGAGGAGGGTCGACGAGAACAGTACGCCAACGTCGATCAGCATCCCCACCGAGATCAGAAAGAAGGGGATGAGAAGCGCATCGCCGACGAATTTGATACGCGTCATCAAAGGGCTCTGCGGCGGGACCAGCCGGTTCATGGCCAATCCTGCGACGAAGGCTCCGATGATTGGCGCGAGACCCACCAGGCTGGCGGTCCAGGCCGAGAAGAAAAGGACGGCCATCAGAAAGCTGAAGTCGACAGTCGGCCCATGCCGAACGTGGCGAAAGAACCACGTCCCGAGCCGGGGAATCAGCCACACCGCCATCGCGGCCCACGCCGCCACGAAACCCGCGAACATTCCCCAGTCGGCCGCGCTCGTGTCACCTGCTATTGAAGCCACGACGACGGCCAGGATCGTGAGCGAGAGCAAATCCGTGATGAGGGTCGCACCAATCGCGATCGTCACCCCTCGATTCTCCGTGATGCCGAGCCGATCCGCGATCGGATACGCGAGCAGTGTGTGACTGCCGACTATCGAGCCCAATCGGAGGGATTGGGCGAGCGTGAAGCCGAGGACTGACGTTCCGATAGCAAGGGCCGCCACCTGGGGAATAAGGAAGGAAAGAACGCCGAAACCGAGACTCCACCGTCGCAAACGGGCGAACTGCGCGAGGTCGATCGATAGCCCGGCCACGAACATGAGGTAGAGCAGGCCTACCGTTCCCAGCAGGATGATCGTTTGATCTCGCTCGAGCAGCCCGAGCATGCTCGGGCCCACGAGCGTCCCGGCCAGAATCAGCCCCACGAGCGCAGGCGCACGAAAGCGATTCATTATCAGCGGTGCCGTCAGGATGACGACCATCGCGATAAAGAAAATCAGTACGGGATCGCTGACGGGCACGGGCTGGGTCGATGTCGAAGCGCCAAGGCCGGCGTGACCTCTCTCGGTCGTGCGGTATCGAAACTACTGCGCGACGCGTCCGGACCTACACGGCCGGGCCGGGTTCAGGCTGGTCTTCGTTTGCTATTATCCCCCGAACTTCCTCCTCAGTGGAGGCGCTCTTCAGCGCGTCTATGACCGTGTCGCTGCGCATCTTCCGGGCAATAGCGGCGAGCGTTTGCACATGCTCGCTATGCTTCGTTCCAATCGGGCTCAAGACTACGATGATGGCGTGTACGACGTTTGATGCACGTTCAACACGAACGCCGTCGCGACTTAATCCCAGGAATACGAGTGGGTTTTCGATTCCGTCGATGCGACCATGGAGAAGTACGACACCCGGGCGGATCTCGGGGGAGAGCGTGTCCGATGAACCCATGAGTTTGTGAACGACCGCGCTTCGCTTGGAGTCGTCCTCGAAGGATTTCTTGATCAGTTCTCCTGCGATCGCTGTCAGATCGACGCCGGGAAGTTCCATCGATACTGAGTGGATCCACGGCGCTACTTCCCGGTCCCCATCGCTGCGTTCACTTCGGCGCGGGTCAGAATGTGCAGTCTCGGCGGGATAGACGGTGACGAAGTTGTAGGGCTCGAACCGCTGACTGAGGACGCGCGGCAGCCGGTTCAGCGCCGGGCGCCAGGAGAGCGAGCCTTCCCGTGCGCTCAGCATGATGAGGAGGTCGTTCTCCTCGAGGAAGTCGTCGAGAAAGTCTACCGCATCTCCCCAGTTTTGCAAGGGCTTCAGTGTGACGTTGACGTCGGGGCGCAAGCGGACGAGGCGCGGACCGACTCGCTCCTGCGCACTCTCCTCGCTGACCACGACTAGCTCGGCCCCTACCTGCGCAGCCACACGCTTGGCGGCCCGTGCGGCCTCCTCAAACCCCGGCTCGTACTCGGCCACGGGCGGCAATAGCATCACCACGCGCCGAGTCGTGTTGAGAGGCTGGGTCGTGCGGCACACGAGAACCATCTCGCGGCTGCCCTCCAGTAGGCGGTCCAACACACTGCCGAAGATTCGCTGGCCGACCGAAAGCTGGCCGTTCCAGCCAATCACGACGGTCGTGACGCGGCGCTCGCGGATGGCACGCTCGATCCCCGACACCACATCATTGTCCACGCGCGTCATGGGGACGACCGGCACGTCGGCGGCGGCAGCGTGCACGACGGCATGACTCACCAGTTTCTCCCCTGTCGCCACGCCCCCAGGGTCGGACTCGCGCACGACGGTCAGGGGAAAGACGGGGTCGTCGACGCCACCCTCGCGGATGAAGAACGCCATGTCCATGAGAGTCTCCGCAGTTGCCGGGTTGGCCAGCGGGACCAGGATCCGCTCGGGGATTTCCTCGGCCTCCTGCATGCCCGCCTCGGCAGCGAGGACGAGACGACGACCGTAGTAGTCCGTGGCGTACGGACCGACGATGCACGTTACGAGAATCATCACGATGGAGCCGTTCAGGACGGCCGAATCGAACAGGCCCACCTCGAAGCCGATCAGCGCGGCGGCGAGGGTGGCCGCCGCCTGTGGCACCGTGAGGCCGAACACGAAGTTGGCCTCGTCGGACGAGTGGCCGAACATCGGGCGAATCAAATGCGACGCCACGTACTTGCCGATCATCACGCAGACGACCATCGTCCCGGCCACGATCCACGCGTCGGCCCCGGCAGTCAAGACCCTCAGGTCGACGAGCATCCCCACCGAAAGCAGGAAGAAGGGGATGAAGAGACTCTCACCGACGAACGAAATGCGGTTCATCAGCGCGCCATGCTCCGGCACAAGCCGGTTGAGCGACAGTCCCGCAAGGAAGGCTCCGATGATGGCCTCGACGCCGGCAAGCTCGGCCAGCACCGCCGCGACGAATACCGTCGCGAGCACGAACACGAACTCCGCCGCTCCACCCGAACTGACGTGACGGAAGAACCACCTCCCCAGGCGCGGGATGCCGTAAAAAACGATCACGACGAACAGCGCCAACGCCACCACGAGTCGGATCCAGAACGCGGCGTCGAGTGCGCCACGCGTCGAGGCAGCGACGATGGCCAGCACGAGCAGTGCTGCCACGTCGGTGATGATCGTCGCTCCTACGGCGGTAGTCGAATACGTGGTCTTCGATAGTCCCAGGCGACTCGCGATGGGATACGAAAGCAGCGTGTGGCTCGCGAACATCGAGCCCAGGAGGATCGCCGCCGCGAAACCGAATCCAAGGAAGTAGTACGCCGCGACCGTGCCTAGCGAGATGGGTACGAAGAACGTCAGCGCGCCAAACCCGAGGCTCCGGTTACGGTGCTTGTTGAACAACGTGAGGTTGATCTCGAGACCTGCCAGAAACATCAGGTAGAGCAATCCCACCGTGCCCAGAAGCACGATCGTGGGATCGCGGTCCAGGATGTTCGCACCATGAGGCCCGACGGCCATTCCCGCAAGGATCAACCCTACCAACCCCGGTACGCGGAGCCTTTGGAATACCAGTGGCGCGATCAAGATGATGACCATCGCGACTGCGAAGATCAGCACCGGATCGGTGAACGGACGACTGAGCTCCAGAAGCAGAACCATATGAGACGAAGTGCGCCCGGCAGGAGAGATGCTTCGGCGCCACCAAGCCGCCGAAGCGGAAACTAACACCCCGCCGACTTGCTACGGCGCGGTTCGCACGCAACCTGATACTCTGGCCTGCGATACAACGAAGCATCACATGGTTCAACACCCGTCTCCCGTCATGCGCCGACGCCCCGTTCTCGCACTCCTTGTCGTTCTCCTTTTCGTATCGTCGCTACCCGCAGTCGCCCAGGGTCTGCTGGACGCTCCCCCCGAGCATGGAGCGATAGCCATCGAGGGAGTCACCGTGCTGCCGATGGACGAAGAGCGTCTTCTGCCCGACTATACGGTTGTCGTTCGGGATGGGCGCATCGCTGAGATTGGCCCCGCAGCTTCTGTGGTCGTCCCGGATGGCGAATTGCGCATCGATGGCGCGGGCCAGTACCTGATGCCGGGTCTGGCTGAGATGCACGCGCATATCCCGTCGCCTCAGCAGGGTGACGAGGCGCTCGAGCGCACGCTATTCCTCTTCCTCGCGAACGGCGTCACGACACTTCGCGGAATGCTCGGGCATCCGCAGCACCTCGAACTCCGAGAGTCGTCGAACACCGGGGCGTTCCTGCCGCGCGTCTACACGTCGAGTCCATCGCTCAACGGAAACTCGGCGCCCACGCCGGAGGATGGTCGTCGGCTCGTGGCTGAGCACCATGCGGCCGGCTACGACTTTCTCAAGATCCACCCCGGCCTGTCACGCGAGACCTACGACGCCGTGGTCGAAACGGCGAGTGAACTGGGGATCGATTGGGCCGGGCACGTCCCCGCCAATGTTGCGCTCAACCGAGCTCTCGACGCAGGTCAGCTGACGATCGACCACCTCGACGCCTACGTGGAGGCCCTTGCCGGACATGGGGATGGGTTCAGCCAAGAGGATGCCGGCTTCTTCGGCGTGAGAATGACCGACGATGCCAACCAGGAGCGGATCGCTGAGCTCGTCGCCGCAACCCGGGAGGCCGGCGTATGGAACGTCCCCACCCAAGCCCTCATGGAGCACCTGCTGTCTCCCGATGAGCCCGAGGAGATGGCCGCCTGGCCAGAGATGCGATACGTACCACGCCAGGCGCTCGATCAGTGGGCGCAGGCGAAGCGCAACATCCGCGCTCAGGCCGAGACGCCCGAACGCGCCGCCCTATACCTGGAAATCAGGCGCGCCATCATAGGTGAGCTACACGAGCAGGGCGCCGAACTGCTCCTCGGCGCCGACGCCCCGCAGATCTACAACGTACCGGGGTTCTCGACGCACCGAGAGCTTCAGTACATGGTCGACTCGGGGCTGAGTCCGTACGAGGCGCTCGCAACCGGCACGCGAAATCCCGCTACGTTCTTCGGGAGTGGCGAGTGGGGGACGATCGGCGAGGGCATGATTGCGGACCTCGTGCTGGTGTCTGAGAATCCGCTAGCGGACGTGCGCAATGCCGGACAGATCAACGGAGTGATGGTCCGTGGGATGTGGCTGTCCGGGGATGAGATCGAGGCTCGCCTGTCCCGCCTGGAAGCTGCCCTGGCGGAGTAACCGGTCGCAACGAAACAGTGAGCGCCGGCCCCCCTCCCACGAAGGGGCCGGCGCCCGTAAAGCCGCAAGGATGGGCGCGGCGCACCGCCGGACGGCTATACGAGTACCGTCCGACGGCTGCGATCATGGTACGCGGAGCAGGCCGGCCACGTGTTAGCAGGATGTCAAGCTTGTGTTACCGCCAGATCGCCGGCACTATTTGCGGGCGGGATGGACGCGCCGGAAACCGGTGCGCCGCGGTGGACTAGGAGCGTCGCACTCAACGAAACCGACGAGGCATCTCGTGGCCCTGCGCCGCCTGCGCACCCTGGGCATCCTCTTCCCGCTCTGGCTGATGGTGTTCACCTCGGCGTCGCAGACGATCATCGTCACGCCGATCCTGCCCATCATCGGGGATGCGCTCGCGATCGCCGACGGGCAACGCGGCTGGCTCGTCTCGGTGTACGCCTGGGTCCTCGCTGCGGGCGCGCTGGTGATGGGCCCCATCGCCGATCGCATCGGCCGGCGGAGCGTGCTGCTGATCGGGTCGGGCTGCCTGACGGTCGTGCTGGCGCTGCACGGTCTGGTCCAGACGTTCGAGCAGATGCTCATGGTGCGGGCGCTCGCGGGCGCGGCAGGTGGGATGCTGTCGGGCGCGGCGGTTTCCTACGTGGGGGACTACTTCCCCTACGAGCGGCGCGGCTGGGCGACGGGATGGGTGATGTCCGGCGTCTCATTCGGCCTGGTCATGGGGATTCCCATTGGCCGGGTGCTGGCTGCTGCAGCCGGATTTCGGATGCCGTTCCTGGCGTTCTCGGCGCTCATGGCCGTCGCATTCATCCTGATCTGGATGATCGTTCCCCAGCCGGACGTCGAGCGAGCTTCTGAGCCGGTGTCCGTGCGCGGGGCGGCTGCCAGATACCGACAGATGATCGGGGTTGGCTCCATCCGCGCGGCATCGGCCACCTACTTCCTGATGTACCTCAGCCTCGGGCTGCTGGTGGTTTACCTCC
This sequence comes from Rhodothermales bacterium, assembly GCA_050485265.1. GTDB lineage: Bacteria > Bacteroidota > Rhodothermia > Rhodothermales > JANQRZ01 > JBJHBB01. The sequence goes on from JBJHBB010000032.1 coordinate 7,921, forward strand.
CCCAGTGGCTGACGGCGAACTTCTCCCTGGACATCGCGGTGAGAGGCCAGCCGCTTCAGTTCCTGGGCGCGCCGGTTGACTTCATCGCGATGTTGTTCCTCGTTGGCGGGTTCGCGAGCGTAGTGACTGGGCCATGGGCCGGCAATCTTTCGGACTCCATCGGAAGGAAGCCCCTCATCCTCATCTCATGCGTGGGGCTGACGGTGGTGACGGCTGCTCTCACCTTCGTGGTGACCGAGCGCTGGCTCGCGTATCCGATATACATCGCTATCATGATTCTGTTTGCGATGAGGATGTCACCGCTGCAGGCATTGCTGACGGCGCTCGTCCCCGACACCCAGCGCGGTACGCTTCTGGCGATGGCTATTGCGTTGGGACAGATCGGGACCGGTCTGGGTGCCGCAGTCGGCGGTCTATTGTACGGTGAATGGGGTTACCGCGAGTCGACATTCGCCAGCGCGCTCGCCATCGCGCTGCTCGCCTGGATCGTCTGGCGCTACCTGCCGGAGCCGGGGTCGATCACCGCTGCGGAATCTCGTGCCGAGGTGATCGATGAGGTGGCGCCGCTGCCCTGAACGTCACGCCTGACCGAGCTCCTCGATGCGCCCTTCCAGGAAGCGCCGTTCAGGGTCGAGCTGCGCAAGGTCCATCGCACGCTGATAGGCGGCCATCGCCTCCTCGCGACGGCCCAGCTTCCGATAGAGGTCGGCCATGGCGGCGTGTGCAAGGTGATAATCGACGAGGTCGCCGCGTTCGAGGATGGCACAGATCAATTCCACTCCTGCTTCCGGTCCATCCTGCATCGCTACCGCGACGGCCCGGTTCAGTTCGACGATGGGTGATGGTGCGGCGCTCAAGAGCGCGTCGTAGAGGCGCACGATCGCGGGCCAGTCCGTCTGGTTGGTCGATGGCGATCCTGCGTGCACCGCGGCGATCGCAGCCTGAATCGTGTACACGCCGACTTCCCCGGAACTCATCGCGCGGCGGACAAGCGATAGCCCCTCGTCGATCAGCGATCGGTCCCAAAGCGACCGATCCTGGTCTTCGAGCAGGATGATGTCGCCGTGCGGCGTCGTTCTCGCCGGTCGCCGGGCCTCGGTGAGCAACATGAGCCCCAGCAGCCCAAGTGCCTCCGCCTCGGGCAGGAGCTCGGCGAGCAGGCGACCGAGCAGGATTGCTTCCTGCGAGACGTCGGGGCGCGTTAGGTCGGTACCGTGCGAGGCGGTGTAGCCCTCGTTGAACACGAGATAGATGACCTGGAGTACGCTGTCGAGCCGATCGTCCAGATCTCCGCGATCAGGTACTTCGTAGGGGATGCCGGCCTCCCGGATCTTGCGCTTGGCACGGACGATGCGCTGGGCCAGCGTGGGGGCGCTGGTGAGGAATGCGCGTGCGATCTCCTCGGTCGTCAGTCCGCAAACCTCGCGAAGGGTGAGCGCCACGCGGGCCTCCGGCGGGAGGGCGGGATGACAGCAGGTGAAGATGAGCCTCAGCCGGTCGTCGGGCAGCGCGTCGTCGTCCGGCAGGTTGAAACCATCACGATCCGGCGCTGACCTAGCGATCTCGTCCACGATCTCGCGATGGCGGGTGTGCCGTCGCATGCGGTCGATGGCACGGAAGCGCCCCGTGGACACCAGCCAGGAGCGCGGGTTTCGCGGCACGCCATCACGAGGCCACGACTCGAGGGCCGCCGCAAGCGCCTCTTGCAGCGCATCCTCGGCTACATCGAAGTCGCCGAGCAAGCGGATCAGAGTGGCCAGCACGCGCCGCGACTCGCGGGCGTAAACCTCGCCGACGGCCGCGCGCGCGGCCTCCTGGTCGGCCGGGGTAGGGATAGAATCGGGGGGCATGTCCAGCGCGGGAATCTCCCCAACATAACGGCGGCGTGAGCGCCTCGGTGACAGGCCCGTGGCAGCCCCTCCGGGTATATTCGTCGCCCGCTCGTGTCTAGCCTCGAAACCCCTCTGCCGTGCAGCCCTCACCGAATCGTTGGACCCTCAGGCCGCTCGACGCCGATTCGGACATCCAGCGGCTGGCGGCAGACCTGAACGACCTCCCGGTGCCCCTCGCTCGCGCGCTCGCGCTGCGCGGCGTCAACACCGTCGATC
>JBJHBB010000033.1:0-8490 GCA_050485265.1 Rhodothermales bacterium
GTGCAACCATGGCTCTGCTGAAAGGTGTGGAGGACGAGATCGAGGTCCGCGTGACCGCAGTGGTCGAGGCCTCCAATGGCGCCGAGATCAAGGTGCCGTTCCGGGCGCGCTACAAGCGCCCAACCGTCGATGAAGCAAGGGACGTACTCGGCGCGATCGGCAAGGATCCGGACGACCCGGACCTGATGACCGACGAAATGCTGATGAGTCGATACCTCATCGGCTGGCGGGAACTCAAGGGCGCGGACAACGAAGACGTGGAGTTCAGCCCCGACAACCTGGCCGCCGCGATGCAGGTGCGCGAGTACCGCTATGCCCTGGTGCAGGGATTCCTCGAGATCCTGCTGGGGCGTGAGGCCGTTCGCCGAAAAAACTCCTCGAGGCCGGGTACACGCTCGGCCTGAAGCCCCCGCAAGGCCATGACGGCACGGCTGAGGATCGGGAGTGGATTGTCGGCCTCCCCGACACCCGCGAAGAAGAGCGCCGCACCGTGGTCGTGGATGCCGACAACTGGGACGCGGTGCAGATGTTCATGGCGTGCGCGACGCAGTGGCGGATGGCGGTCGGGATGGGCGGTGCGACACCTACCGGACTGGATTACTCCGCCGTGCAGGCCGTGATCCAGATGCGGGGATGCTTTGACCCCGGCGAGATGTTCGAGGCGATCCGCCTGCTCGAGCGCGGCTATCTGTGGGGAGTCACCAATGGCGATCTGGACGAGTTGCTGACCCATGGCTAGAACTGTCCGTTCAGGGATCCTGATCACCGGTGACTCGTCCGGCGCCGTCCAGGCGACGCAGGTCACCCGGGAGGAGCTCGAGAAGCTCAAGCAGAAACAGGGCGAGGTCTCTGGCTCGAGCCGGTCACTGGGCGAGTCGGTGCGCGGCGTCGGCCGCGAGCTCGCCGAGGGCGCGAAGAAGGCCGCGTTGTTCGGTGCGGCGATCGGCGGTGCGGCGGCGGCCGCCCTGGTGCAGATGACCCGGGCGGGACTCCGCAACGCCGATGCGCTGGGCAAGCAGTCGGAGTCCCTTGGCATCGCTGCGGAGCAGCTCGCCGTCCTGCGCGTGGCCGGCGATCGTGCCGGGGTCTCGCAGGGGACGCTCGACAGGTCGATCGGCCGGCTGACGACCACCATTGGCCAGGCCGCTGAGGGTATCGGGACCGGTGTCCGGGCCCTGGACCGGCTGGGGCTGTCGGCGGAGGAGCTGCGGCAGAAGTCCCCGGATGAGCAGATGCGGATCCTGGCAGACGCCATCCGTGGCGTGACGAACCAGACCGACCGCATGACCACGGCCACGGAGTTGTTCGGCCAGGGCGCGGCACGGGACATGCTCCGGGTCCTGAACCTCGGCTCTGCCGGCATGGACGAGTTCGCGCGCAAGGCGGAAGTCGCCGGCGTGACCCTGGACAACGTGGCTACCACCCAGGTTGCGGCGGCCAACGACGCCATGGCCGACCTGCGCATGCTCACCGACGGCCTGGGCCAGCAGCTCGCGGTCCAGTTCTCCCCTCTGTTGCAGGAGGCAGCAGAGCGCCTGTTCGGGGTAGCCGAAGACGCCGGCGGCCTGGGTGAGGTTGCGAACCGCGTCTTTCAGGTGGTCATGCGTGGAGCCGGGATGGCGGGCGATGCCATCCTCGGCCTGAGACTGATCTGGCTGAATCTTCAGCAGGCCGTCAGCCAGGTGATCCAGTTCCACCTCCGAGCCATCGACCGGCTGGTGACCACCGCCCAGCAGGCCGCCAACCTCGTTCGCCGGATCACATTCCGGGACGAGGTGGAGTACGAGCGCAGCGGGTTCGCGAAATTCGCGGACGCACTGGAGGCGGACTTCCAGGAGCGATCGCAGACCATCAATCAACTGCTGATGGGCGCCTTGCCGTCCGAGCAGCTGCAGGACTTCGTCGCCGACGTACAGCGCCGCAGCGAGCAGATGGCGCGCCGAGTGGTCGCAGACCAGCAGGACATGCAGCGTGCCACCAGGGAGACGGAAGACGCGGTCGATGACCTGGGCGAAGCCTCGGAGGTCGCGGCCCAGCAGATGACTCACGCCTGGACGGACGCCGCGGCGTCCCTGCGCCGCACCCTGGCGTCCGCGTTCGAGGGTGGAATCTCCTCGTTTTCGGACTTCGCCAGTCGGCTCAAGCGCGGTGTGACCTCCATGTTCGCCGACATGGCGCGCCAGTCCTTCGCCAACCCGATCTTGATGAACCTGGGGCTCGTGGGTGGCGGGGGAGGGCTCATCGCTGGCGCCGGGATGCCCGGCACGGCCGCGGGCGGTGGGCTTGGCGGTCTCGCCGGCCTTGCCGGCATGGGGTCCTTGCTCAGCGGTGGCATGGCTGGGCTTTCCGGCATGCTCACCCAGGGCGTGGTCGGGGTCTCCAACCTGCTGACCAATGTCGGGCTCGGAGGAGTGGCGACGCAGCTCCAACTCGGAGCGGCGAATCTCTCGACGTTGCCTGGAGGCCTGGCCGGGGGCCTGGGGCTCAGTGCCGGGGCCGGGATTGCCGGCAACATGCTGGCCGGCGCGCTCGGTCTCACCGGCGGGCACTCCGGTATCGGGGGCACGATCGGCGGCATTGCGGGCACGCTTTTCGGCGGCCCCATTGGTGGAGGTATCGGCTCGTTCCTTGGCAGCGCCATTGGTGGGTTGTTCGGCGGCGGAACGAAGACAGGCGCATTGGGTGTTCACACCGGCCGGCCCTCGTCGCAGCAACACGTGATCGACTCCATCACCGCGGCGTCAGGACTGCAGTTGCAGGCGATCGCTCGTCGTGTGGGTGATGAGGGCGAGCAGGCGGCACAGCAGATGCTGCGCTCGTTCGCCGAGATCGATGCGGCGATGACGCAGGCACTCCGAGCTGCTGGAATTCAGGTCGATTTGAGCGGGGCTCAGCTGTCCGGGATCAGCGCGAGCTCCAAGCATCTGACGGGCACAGGATTCTTTGGCAGCAACGTCGAGGGCGTCAGTCAGGCGATGCTTGAATCCGCGCCGGATGACTTCGTCCGCGCCTGGTTGCAGGAGGTCAACCACCTGCTGCCGCAGCGTGTCCGTAGCCTGATGTCGGGTGGCCTGAATGCCACGGCGCAGGAGCTTGTGTCGGGCCTTGAGCAGGCCCTGTCCCTCGACATGCTCATCGGCCTGGACGTGGTCAACGAGACCGAGGCAGCACTGCGGGCGCTCGGCAAGGAGCAGGACACGCTGCTCGAGCAGTACGGTCGGCAGGTCGACCGTGTGCTGGAACTGGCAGGAGAGTTCGACCGCTCCGCCGGCTCCCTCGAGGCCCTTTCCAGCGCCTTGCGTGAGCAGAAGGGTTTGGCCGCCGAGCTCGCGCTGACCTACCAGCTCCTGGGCGACGAGATCGACGCCACCTTCCGCTCCACCATCCAGTCGATCCGCGAATCACTGATGGGCGACGAGGAACTGTTCAACTTCCGGCGGGAGGAGATCCGGCGCCTCACCGATGAGCTCAACCAGACCCTCGACCCTGGAAAGATCGCGCGCATCACCGAAGAAATCGACCGCCTCAGCCGCGCGGCGTTCGGGCAGTTGGACGAAGGCCAGCAGCAAGCCCTCGGCGACCAGTTCATCGACTTCCTCGAGCAGGCCAACCAGATCGCCCAGCGGCAGCTCGACGCAGGTCTGCAGCAGCTCCAGGAGCGCGAGACCAGCCTCGGCCAGGCGATCGACTTCGAGCTGTCGGTGCAGGCGGCGAATACGCAACTGCTGGCGTCCGAGCAGTTCCTGGCCGCGGTCGAGCGCTTTTCGGCACTCGTCGAATCGGGACGATTCAGCCTGGGCGCCTTCGGCTTTGATCTCAGCAGCCTGGAGGTCAACCGGTGATCGAATACCCGGATATCCCGAGACGCACCCGGACTCGCGTTGAGCGTGATCAGTTCGTCCGCGACCTGAGCGATGCGGGTGAGCCCAGAATCGCGGATCTCGGTGCAGGTGTCGTCGAGCGGGTGGAAATCGAGCACCCGCTGCTGTCCGACAACGACCTGGCGACCCTGCGCGGGTGGTGGCAGGCCCACAAAGGCGAGGTGGCGCTGCTGCGGTCTGCCAGTCTCGCGCCTGGGGGCTTCGACCACTTGCTGCCCATCGTCGGCGAGCCGCGGGAGATCGAGGTCAACGCGCGCCGGACGACGGCACAGGTGACGCTGGTCGGCACGCGCATCCCGCGCTTCGCGTTCGATGCCCGGTTCGGGCTCGGCCCCTACGTCACGTTCGCCCGGGCTTCCGCCGCATGGTACTGGGGCCCGAACGGGACGCTCGTGGAAGCGGACGTGAACGAGCCGCGATTCGAATACGACCCAGCCACCAAAGCGTTTCTGGGGCTACTGTGCGAGCCTGCTCGAACGAATCTGATTCTAGGCAGCGACGACCCGGACACGCAGGACGTCACGACATCTGCGGCCAACTATGCGGTGTCGTTTTTCGGGACGGGTGATGTTGTTCTGTCGGGAACTGCAAGCGCAACCCTGAACGGCACGGGAGCGAACGAACGAACCTCGGAAGTCGTGACTGCCAGTGCTGGAACCCTGACCGTCACCATCACGGGCGATGTGCGATACCTGAACGTGGAGCAAGGCCCCTACCCCTCGTCGCCCATCATCACCGCAGGTTCACCCGTCACCCGCTCCGCGGATACGGCAACGGTCTCCCTCACTGCCCCCTGGTACACCGCCCAGGAGGGGACGTGGGTGTGGGAGGGGGTTCCGGTCATCGATCCTGATGTGGGCGGGGCCACCACGGACAGGATTCGGCAGTTCCCTCTCTCGGCTGGCTCAAGCGATTTGTACGGAATCGATCTCTGGTCGCTTGTGGGCGCGCGCGCGCGCAACACATTAGACTCGCCCACAGGATCGTTGTTCTCTGCGAGTTCTCCCGTCAGCGGAAGACTGCTGCGTTACGGCTACGTCTGGTCTGTCCCTGAGCAGCGGTTCGGTGGTGCAGTAGAGGGAGACGCAGTCATGAATTCTGTGTCGGTGAGCATTCCGACCCAAGGGACGATGAGGTTTGGCCGATCTGCTACTACGGGCCGCGACGGCTCCAGCCACACCCGCCGGTTCTACTACCTGCCGAAAGCGTTCGCCGAAGCCGAGCTCGCCAAGGTCACTGAGCTCTGATGCGCACCCTCTCCGACAACAACGCGGCGGCAGTAGGCCGGACGGTCACCCGGCCGGTGTTCCTGGTCGAGATACAGCTCGACCCGGTGCTGCGCCTTTCGAGCCGTGGTGACATTGACGTGGGGTCCGACACGTTCCTGGGCGCGAACATCGATGTCGACCTGCGCGCTCAACGATTCTCGCTGTTCAACGAGGGCCTGCAGTGGTCGGCCGCCTTCCTTGATGGCCTGAGCGGCGCAGGGGTCAAGGTCTGGAAAGTCTGGGGTGAGGGGCCTTTCGCCTCCGAGGACCCTGACCTGTTCTTCGACGGCCGCCTCGGCGGCGGCACTGTCGGAGACAGGATCGAGTACGCTCTCAGGCCCACCGACCCGCTGCGGACCCCGCGGCTCTACGTCACGCCCCCGACCTTCAACCACCTTCCGCCTGCCGGGACCCGCATCATTGCCCCAGGCGGGACCTTTCAGCTCGAGAGGGGCTGATGGCCACCATCCCGAGATGGGTGCCACCGATCGCCAGCGCGGACAAGCTGCAGGATCGGCGGACCACTCAGACCATCGCCGCCGACAGCACGCCCATTCCCGTCGCGTACGGCGAGGTCCAGGCCCCGGGCCGGGTGTTCGCCGTGGACTACGACGACGGCACCTGGACGATCGGCGCCCTGTTCTGCATCGGGGAGTGCGAATCCCTCAGCGTCCTTCTGAACGGCTCAGCGCCGCCTTCCGGTGTCGACGTCAATACCTACCTCGGCACGACCTCTCAGACACCCGATCCCATGCTGTCGGCTGCCATCAGCGGCTACGACGACGACCTGGTCATCGAGCACCCGGCCGGCGACATCGGCGTCTGCTACGCGGTGATCCAGTACACCGATGACGACTTCTCGTCGTTCCCGCAGATCCTCGGCGAGATCGAGGGCCGGCGGGTCTACGACCCTGACGCGGACAGCACCGGCTACAGCCAGAATCCCTCCCTCGCCCTGCGCGACCTGATCACCTCCCCCCACTTCGGCCTGGGCGAGCCAGTGATCGAAGCGAGCGCCATTGCTGCCGCGGCGACCAACGACGCCGATGTCGACGGAGAGCCGCGCAGGACCATCAACCTGCTGCTCGAGCAATCCCGCCCGACACCGGAATGGATCGAGATCCTGGCCACGTATGCGGGGTGCTGGGCGCACAAGCGCGGCGATGCCTGGGTGCTCACTCCCGACCGGCCTGCCAGTGCAACGACCCTCGGTCGCGAGGACGTGCGCATGGCGCCCCCTGCGTTCGCGGACCCGGCCCAGGCCCCGACCGTCGTCGAGGTACAGTACACGGACAAGTCGGAGACGCCCTGGAGAGAGCGGTCAGCGTTTGCGATGCTGGACGGGGTCTCCACCGGGACTGTGCCCAGGCGCGAGTCGCTGGTCCGCTTGCCCGGCGTCGACCGCTTCAGTCAAGCCACAAGAGAAGCACATGAGCGCCTGAACAAACTCAACAGGAGCCTGCTGACCGCATCAGGAACGGTCTTCGACGACCTCATCGGCCTCGAGCTCGGGGATGTCATCGAGATCGACGACCATCCGCTCTACCCGACGCACACGCTGTTCCGCATCGCCGAGCCGCCCATGATCACCGGCCCTGGCCGGCTCGAATTCCGTGCCGCCGCCTACAGCGCGGACGACTACAACGACAGCAAGCCGTCGTTCTCGTGGCCTGCGGCTCCTGGGATCAACGGGGACCCGCAGCGGCAGCCGAAGCCCGGAGCGGACCAGACAGCAAGGCACGCTGACGACATCAACTTCCGCCAGGACACGGCCCCCGCAAACCCTCAACGCGGATGGCAGTGGATTGACACTTCAACGAGTCCGCAAACCATCAGGAGATGGTCGGGAACGGAGTGGGAGGTTGTCGGGCAGTCTATTGCAGGGCAGAACCTGCTGGGGTCGGATGCAGGTCCGACACACTCGCTCACCGGGAATCAGCGCCACAACTATGCCGGGTTTGCGGAGAACAACGGGGCATCTCCGGCAGATGTGGGTCTCGCTGTCGGCGATGTGATTTCGTTCTCAGGCGAAATGAGAGTAACCAGCGGCTCGGACATTAACGCATTCTTCATGCTTCGGTTCCGCGAGTCCGCAGGGGGTGCCACGATTTCCACGCACCAAACACCCGCCATTACGAGCGTCACGGGCTGGCAGCGTTATCGCATGGAGGGGATCGAAATCCCGGAAGGGACTGGCGCGATTGAGATCCGAGCCACGACCCCATCAGCAGCATCGTCAAGCCGAGAAGCGCGCCGAGCCATGCTCAACCTCGGCCCCGTTGCCCTCCCCTTCGAGGAACCGCCGGCCCGCATCGGCAGGGGAGAGGTGGAGGAAGGGGCGGACGTCACCGCAGATCATGCGGATGACATCACGCATCGCGGTGCGACTGCTCCTGCTGACCCAAAAGCGGGGTGGGTATGGGCTGACACCTCTACGACGCCAGCCACGGTAAAGCGTTGGAGCGGTAGTGCGTGGGAGACTATCGGGACGCTGAACGTGGGAGCCTTGGCCGACTTGGACGCAGTCGACACGGATAAGATTGAACCCAATGCAGTGAGCGACGACGTGTCTGCTTTCACCGCCGGCGCCACAGGAGTGCCGAATGGGACGTTCTCCCAGGTTCAGACGGCTACCATCTTCGTTCCGACGGGATTTGATGTTCGCGTCCGGTTTTCGCTCCGTATTGGCGACACGGCTGCGGGCGCGAATACTGACTTCCGCGTGTTCCTCCGCAGCGACTCCGGCGAAGCAATTCCGCCGATCATCTACGATGCCTCTGGGTTGGATCAAAGCAATCTCGGGTGGGTGTCCGGAGGCAGGACAGATACCCCGACGAATGATGGTCAGGACGTCACCTATAGGCTCACCGTGCAGAACGACAACACGGCTGGGAACCTAGACGTGCAAGCGCGCGAGATAGACTTGGTTATCCTCAAGAGGTAGGCATGCCCACCGCGACGATATATAACGCCAAGACCGGCGAGATCCTGCGCATCGTATCAGGCCGTACGCGGAAGTCGCTTGAGGCGCAGGCCCATGACGGCGAGGCGTGCTGCCACGAGCGTCTGGATGATTGCGCAGACAGCGTGGACCCAGCTACCGGTCAGCCTGTCCTCGGCGGCCGAACACGTCGTCGTCCAGAGTGAACATTCTCTCGATGCTGTCATACCGCTCCAGGATCTCCGCCCCTGGGTACGGGTCGCGAGATTCATTGTCGAGACAGAGGTCTCGCGAATGGGAGCATGCAAGCAGGTGCCAGAATTTCTGGCCTTTGTGGCGGCCGGTGACAGCTACAAGGACGGGCTGCAGACCGGCTCGGTCGAGCTGGTAGTACCCAGCC
>JBJHBB010000033.1:8500-9645 GCA_050485265.1 Rhodothermales bacterium
CAGTTACCGCCGAACGGTTCGTCCCCGGTGTGGATCTCAGCGAGACTGCCCAGCCCCGGGGGTCGGCGGCCGTCCGCAGTGAAGTTCCCGTGAAGTAGCTCGCTGATCTGCTCTACTTCGTCGCGACCAACGGCCTGCGCAGACAGAACCTGAAGCGACAATCCCACAAGCGGGATCGCCGATGTCCTACAGACACGGCCAGCAGCGCGAGCAATGCTTCCGAACAAGGCCGGCAGCAGTGATGCCTGGCCGATGCGCCCCGGGTTTCGGCTCGGGGCGCCTTTCGCTGCAGCGTGGGTGCAGCGTGGGTGCGGATTCTCGGATGGTCTCGCAAGATATTGATTTGTAATGCCAGAAGTGGCGGAGCGGACGGGACTCGAACCCGGAAAGTGATCATTCGGCATCATGTCGTAGCATCCTCGTTGTTTTGGGATCAGTCACTTACGGTCGCGTGCATGCTGTAAGGTGATACAGCGTTTCAGAAATTGGGTGCAGATTGGGTGCAGACCGGCTCGCCGAGCACCTTCTCCAGCTCGCTCCGGTCATCGTCCGCCGGGATCCATCTGGCATAGGTTGAGAGCAGCACCTGGACCGAGTGCCCGAGCTGCTGCGCGACCAGGGCGGGTCGAACCCCAGCGGTCAGCATCAGGCTTGCGTAGGTGTGCCGCCATGGATAGCTTCCAGACCTGAGCCGAACCCGGGTGGCGTCGTGCGCCTCGCGCCAGGATCGGTTCAGGTGGTAGCCCGACTGGAACCCCCGGCCGTACTGGTTCAGGAACACCCGGCCTCCGGTGATGGGTCTGGGAAGTGTCTTCAATGCCGCTTGGGCTGCGGGCAGAAGCAGTACCCGCCGCCGCTTCCCGGTCTTCGTCGTCGTCGTTTCCCGCCTCACATACGCCCGCTCGATCATCAGGGCCTCGCGCGTCACGTCCCGCCACTCCAGGGCCAGCAGTTCCCCGGTCCGCATCCCCGTCCAGAACGCCACCGTGAAGTAGGCCCATGATGGGCTCCTGCCGCGCTCCTGAAGCCATGTCAGCAAGGCGTCGCGCTCCTGGGCGCTGTATGGGTCGGGACCGGCCCGGTCGCGCTCTCTCCGTCCGTGTAACGACGCCGCCGGGTTGTCCGGCCGGTAGCCGCGGGCCACG
>JBJHBB010000033.1:9655-9973 GCA_050485265.1 Rhodothermales bacterium
GGCCACGGCGTATCGAAACACCTGTCGAAGCGGGATCAGGGCATTGAGGCGGGTCTTGCGGCTGGGCCACTCCAGGGCGTCGTCCAGGGTGATGAGCTCCTGGGACGTGATGATCGAGACGTCCCGGGCGCCGAGCGCTGACCAGTAGATGTTCAGGGCGTCGCGGTAGCTGTTGCGGGTGCTGCGCTTGAGGTCGGCGGCGTCCAGGTAGGCCTGGGCCACGGTCGCGAAGGGGCGCTGCTCGAGATCCTGGGTGTGCAGTCCGTACTTCCTGGCCCGGATCCGCTCTGCCCGAACCCGGACGGCCTCGGCTATACC
>JBJHBB010000034.1:0-6736 GCA_050485265.1 Rhodothermales bacterium
TGGTGCGAGTTGAGAGCTGATTCCGGTTAGCCGGCGATCAGGGCGGGTGTAGGGGTAGGCCCGTCGCAGCGTAGGGAAATCGCAGCATGGGCGCTGCGGGTGCGGATTACGTGGCTCCGCGCACAGACCTGTCTTTGCACAAGCGCAGGAGTGCGGTTCTTGGCACCGTCACGCCACACACTCCAACCCGCAGTCCAATGCGCGTCTTTTCCCCCCTTACTCTTTTCGCAGCCGCAGCGCTCTTCCTGGTCTTCTCCGTCGCTGCCGTGTCGCAGCAGATGACGTTCGATTCGTCGAGCAAGATCTGGGTGGAAGGCACCTCCAACGTCCATGACTGGACCTGCGAGGTGAAGCAGTTCGGCGGCAACCTCAATGCGAACATCAGCGACGGCGTCCTGACTGGCTTCGAGGCCGCCTCCGTCACTGTACCCGTGGCGCAGCTCGATTGCAACAACGGACAGATGAACAGGCTGATGCGGCGCACGATGAACGCCGACACGCACCAGCAGATCAGCTTCCAGCTAACCGATGCTCGCGTTGGACAGCCGTCCAATGGCGCCTTTCTCACAGAGCTTCGCGGTCGCCTGACGATCAACGGCACCACGCGCAACGTGCAGTTCCGCGCCGACGGCCGCACCAACGGTAGCGGTTACCAGCTCTCTGGCTCGGTGCCGGTGAAGATGAGTGACTACGGCATGAGCGCACCGACCGCCATGCTGGGCGCCATGCGCACCAGCGACGACGTGACGGTTCGCTTCGACGTTACGCTGCGCCGATAGCCATCCCGGGGCCACCCCCCTAACCCCAGCATCCACTCCGATGCCTCGTCTGACTCTCCACACGCTCATCCTCGGCCTGGCAGCCCTGCTGCTGGTTGCTGGGGATGCGCGTCAGGCGACTGAGTTCGCCGTCGAGTCCGGGAGCCGATTCTGGATCGACGGAAACGCCACCACGGGCCCGTACTCCTGCGAGGCCACAAACGTCCAGGGTCAGGCGCGGGTGCTACACGCCCCTGGCAAGGTCGTCGGTCTGGTGGCGGTGCCGGTCGAGTCTTTCGACTGCGGAATCAGCCGGATGAACCGAGACATGCGCACTGCGCTTCGCTCGGACCGCCACCCGGCGATTCGTTTCGAGCTCCAGGAGGCAGGCGTCGCCGAGCAGGTCGCCGACGCTGCCAGCTGGGTCGAGGTCCGCGCGGTGGGTCTGCTCGCGATGGCCGGCGCAGAGCAGCTGGTCGGCATCCGCGCCGAAGGACGCCGCCTGCAGGACGGCCGCGTGCAGGTCCGCGGCAGCCATGCCTTCCGGATGACTGACTTTGGAATCGAACCGCCGACCGGCCTACTCGGCCTCGTCCGCGCACACGACAACGTTGTTGCTCGCTTCGACATCGTCGCTGCCGAGCGCTAGCTAGAACATCCCGAACACCTTCCTCCCCTTACAGTCATGAAAAACCTACTCGCTACCCTGACCGGTTTGGCTCTTGCGCTCGCTCTCGTAGCGATGCCGGCTCTTGCCCAGGAAGCCACCTCAGACGATCCCCCTACAAAGGGAGATACGCTCACCATCGTTGACGCTGCCGAGGAGGCCGAAGCCGACGAGGACAAGTCGCGCATCGAGTCTGCACAGCAGATGCTCTTCATGCGGGAAGCCCCGCTGCAGTACTTCATTCCTTACGACCAGCGTGGAATCAACCAGTTCGAGGTCAACAAGGCCGACGCGACTGAATTCCAGGGCCTGACGGTCCGCTGGGGCGGTGCCTTCGCACAGCAGATGCAGGGACTCTCGCACGAGAACAACCCGCACGTCGTCGACGGCAACAACGTCAATGCCCTCGAGGACATCGGCGTAGGCTTCAACACCGCCGCCGCGAACCTCTACCTCGACGCGCAGCTCTTCGACGGCATCCGGGTCCATCTGGCCACGTACCTTTCTTCGAAGCATCACCCAGAAGCATGGGTGAAGGGCGGTTACCTGCAGGTCGACCAGCTCCCGTTCGACATGCCCGCGTTGAACAACGTGTTCGACTATCTGAGCATCCGCGCCGGCCACTTCGGTATCAACTACGGTGATGCCCACTTCCGCCGCTCGGATAACGCCCAGGCCATGATGAACCCGTTCGTGGAGAACCTCATCCTGGACGCCTTCACCACCGAGATCGGCATGGAGTTCACCGGCCAGTACGAAGGCTTCCTCGGAGTGCTCGGCGTCACCGGCGGTGAGATCCAGGGCAACGTGCGCCGGCCCGACGACCGCGCCCCGTCCTTCTACGGTAAGCTCGGTGTCGACCGCCAGATCAACGACGACCTTCGTGTTCGCCTGACGGGCTCGGCCTACACCACCAGCAAATCAATCAGCAACTCGCTGTACTGGGGCGACCGCTCTGGCTCACGTTACAACTTCGTGCTCACAGGCGCAGGCGCCACCAACAACTTCGCCGGCCGCACCAACCCGGTGATCAATCACAACCTGACGGCCTTCATGGTCAACCCGTTCGTCAAGTTCCACGGCCTCGAACTGTTCGGCACCTACGAGCGCGCCACCGGCCAGAACGCCGCCGAGTACACCAATGAGCTCGAGTCCCGCACCTGGGATCAGTTCGCCATCGACGCAGTCTACCGCTTCCTCCCGCAGGAGCAGCTCTACGTCGCCGCGCGCTACAACCAGGCCAACGGACAGCTCGTCGGCAGCCGCGCCGATGTCTCCATTGACCGCGTGCAGGCCGGCCTCGGCTGGTTCATCACCCCCAACGTGCTGACCAAGCTCGAGTACGTGTCGCAGCGCTACAACGACTTCCCGGCCGCGGACATCCGCAGCGGCGGGCGGTTCAACGGCTTCATGATCGAGGGCGTGATCGCCTTCTAACCGAAGCAGCGCTCAACAGAGAGCCCTCCTCTTCTCAGAAGGGGAGGGCTCTCTTCATTCCCGATGAAACGACGGAGGCGCCGCCGACTGACATCGGGGGCGCCTCCCAACTTATTGAGTCAGCCGATCAGCTCTGCGAGAGTTGCACGAGGGTGCGCTGAAGGGCCTCGATCCGCGCGGCGTCGATCGCGTCGCCGTTTGACCGTGCAGACGAAGCGGCCTCTCCAAGGTCAGCAGCCACGGTTGCGAGGCGGGTAAGTGCCTGGGCCCGCGCTGCTCCTGTGCCCTCTGACGCCTGCTCGAGCTGGCTGCGCAGGAATGCGACGCGCGTGAGCGGTAGCGAACCGCTGCGTTCGAGCTGGTCGATGTATGCCAGGGCGACGACCGGCTCGGCAGGCCAGTCGAGGTGCGGCTGGTTCTGCGGGTTCAGCTCAGCGAACCCGATCAGGTTAGCGGCGTCGATTTCGTTCTGGCTGAGGTGCTGATTGGGGACCAGACGCAGGACATCCAGCCCACGCGCGATCTCGCTTCCGTAGACGAAGCCGTTGTACCAGTACGACGACCACTGGCCACCCATGACCAGCTGCTCCTCACTGATCGGGCCGCGATCGAAGTAGGCAATCTCGAAGGGATTGTGGGGATCGGTGAAGTCGAACACCGAGATTCCGCCCTGATACCAGGCCTGGACTTTGATGTCGCGACCCGGCACGGGGACGAGCGAGCCAGTGTGCGCCACGCAGTTTTCTGACGTGGTCTGAGGGACGGGCAGCTTGTAGTAGCTGGCAAACGTCATCTGGCCACCCTCGATGGTGAAGATGGCATTGGCGCCCCACTCCTCGGGGTCGGTTGCGCGGCAGCGCGCGCCCATTCCACCGCCCCACTCGTCGGTGAAGATGACGCTCGTGCCGTCGTTGTTGAACGTGGCCGAGTGCCAGTAGGCAAAGTTGGTATCGTAGACCTCGTCGATTCGGACCGGGTTGGCCGGGTCCGAGATATCGATCAGGATCCCATTGCCTGAGCACGCTCCGGCGGCGATGCCGAGCTCGGGGTAGACCGTGATGTCGTGGCAGTGATTGGTCTGTGCGGTACGCTGCGTGCCATCGCCGTGGTCGCCGCCGGGCCAGAGGCCGGCGATCTCGCCGGTCGCATCATCGGCGAAGATGCGTGGTTGGTTGACCACGCGAGCTTCGTGCGGCGCAGCCAGCGGGACCTTGATCACTTCGATGCGAAAAAGCGACGTCTCGGGATCCTCGTCGGGATCTAGGCGGGAGCAGCCCGGCAGCTCCTCGCTCGGGCGGACGAAGCTGGCGCCGGAGACGTACACGTAAACGTTGTTCGCGTCGTTCGCATCTGGGACCACGGTGTGCGTGTGCGAGCCCCGGCAGGTCTGCACGGCGGCCACCTGCTGAGGTGCGGTGATGTCGGTGATGTCGAAGACACGGACACCACGAAACCGCTCCGGATCGGCCGGCATCTGCGCGCCCTGCGGACCGCAGTCGAGACGCCCGCGGGCCTCTTCGACGGACATGAACAGCAGGTTCTCGTACACCGACACATCACCCTGACCGCCGGGACATACGATCGACGAGACAAGCTCCGGCTGGGCCGGGTCGCTGATATCGTAGATGTTGAAGCCGCCGAAGTTGCCCACAACCACGTAATCACCGGTGAACGCCAGGTCGGAGTTGGCCAGCGCCATGTCGCCGATGTTGGCCGGGTTATAGAAGCCCTCGGGGCGGGGCACATTGCGGACCAGCTCCATCCCGAATGACGCCGTGCCGGCGTCCTTCCAGCCGGCGCTGAGGCCAATGCGCGGGTCATCCGGTGGGTCGTTGTCGCCGAAATCGGTAGCAACAGCGCTGCTGGACATCATGGCGAGCGCCACGGCGATGGCCGCGGCGCGCAGAACGTGTGGGGGTGTAGGCATCATCCTCATGGGGCATCTGGATTGGGAAGGTCGGCCAGCATGCTGCGCATGCGCTGGATCTCGACGTACTGGTCGGCCTCGACGTGGGAGGCAAATCGGAAAATCTCGGTGTCCTGGGCTGCACCTTCGGCTGCGAGCAGCTCTTCGACCATCGTGAGCGCACCTTCGTGGTGGAAGATCATCAGCTCCAGGAAGAGGCGGTCGAAGTCCACACCGCGTGCCTCGGAAAGCTCCGTCATCTGATCGGGGCTGAGCATCCCGGGCTTGTCGTCGTGTGCGTGAGCCGCGTCGCTGTGTTGGTGATGGTGCTGATGATGATGGTGGGCGCCATGGCCGGAAATCGTGGGCTGCACCTCGGGGAGGTCCTCGCCGCGATCACGTAGCCAGCGCTCCATCATCTCGATCTCATCGGCCTGCGAGAGCTCGATGCGCCGAGCGAGAACCTGGACGGCCTCCGATGAGGACCGGTTCGGCACCAGCGCAGTCATCTCGAGTGCCTGTGCGTGGTGAGGGATCATCATCTGCATGAAGTGGACGTCGAAGTCCGTGTGGACGTGCCCCGACGCTGCGTGATGCGCGTGCTCGTCTTCCTGAAGGACCACCTGTCCTTCGTGCTCAGCCGAATCAGTGGAACGGTCGGCCATCCCCGATCCTGCACACCCCGACGCTACGAGGAGGATTACCACGCCGGCCGCAGTGATGGAGTGCCAGGTACCTAACATGAACTGTGATCGGGATTTGATGCGGGGTTGCCAAGATACCCGGCACGGTCGCGCGCCGAGACAAGGGCCTCAACGAGCGGGCGGTGGGCTTTAGCACTAACTGCACGTGAGCCATGTCCTCAGCACACCTCAGCGCCGTGCTTCCGGCGGTTCGATGCGCGGCAGCTGGCGCTCGATGCGGCCCCGATCGTGCTCGAGCCACGGCGGCAGTTTGAGCTCCTGGCCGAGCTGGTCCATCGGCTCATCGCGATCGAACCCCGGCTGGTCGGTAGCGATCTCAAACAGAACGCCGCCAGGCTCGCGGAAGTAGATGCTCTTGAAATACTGCCGGTCACGAACGGGGCTCACGCTAAACCCCAGGTCCACGAGCGCCTCCCGCCAGTGCTCCTGCGTGGCGTCGTCGGGCGCACGGAAGGCAACGTGGTGCACGACCCCGACGCCCATCCGCGTTCGCGACGTGGAGGGAACGCGGCGCAACTCAATAACACTCCCCAGACCGCTTTCCGGCGTTTTGAAGCGCACGGTGTCCGAGCCGTCGCCACCTGTCGCGTGGTAGCCCATGACATCCTCGAGCACCCGGGCCGTCGCATCCATCGAGACGACGCTCAGCGTCACGCCGTGAAAACCGCGGATCGCGTGCAGTTGCGGGACCGGGCTTTCATCCCAGTCGGCCGCATCGATCTCGGTGTCCCACTCGACCAGTTCGACGCGGATGCCGTCCGGATCGTCGATTGCGATGATCGGCTCGCCACCGACCTGGGTAATCGCGTCAAAGTCCACGGCCAGATCAGCGAAGCGGCCCATCCAGTAGTCGAGCGAGCCCCGCGGCACTGCATAGGCCGTCGCTGTGGCCGAGCCAGCGCCGGGGCGACCGCGCATGCCGTCGGGCCAGGGGAAGACGGTCATGACGGAACCAGGGCGCCCGGCTCCGTCCCCGTAGTAGAGGTGGTAGGTGCCCGGATCGTCGAAGTTGACCGTCCGCTTGACCAAGCGAAGGCCAAGCAGGCCGCAGTAGAAGTCGATGCTCGGCTGCGGGGGGCCGCATATGGCGGTCACGTGGTGCAGTCCGGTAACGGGTACGGGTGCGGACATGGGCGGATGCGAGCTGGGACGGTGCCCAATCTACAGGGTCATCACCCTATGGCCACCGGGAAAAGCGGACGGGTACTAAAGCTTTACTTGATATCGTTAGGGGGCGGCACTATGTTTGCGACCTGTGTGCATC
>JBJHBB010000034.1:6746-9950 GCA_050485265.1 Rhodothermales bacterium
GTGTGCATCCCACCACGCCAACCTTAGCGTTCTAATCTGTTGATGGTGCGTCGACTTCCGATCCTGATCGCAGGAACCCTCTTTTTTGCATTTTCGGCCACGGCCGTCCCCGTAGAGCTCGGTGGATCTCCCGAGTCGATGGAGAGGCAGAACCGCATCGCTGTCCAATCCGGTCTGCCCTTTGCGAAGTCCTTCGAGGACATCGAGCACATGCTCGATCGTGGCGAGTTGGTCCGCCTGCCGGGGAATGAGTTCTACGAGCTTCGCCGGGGAGTGAGTTCGGACGCTCTCCGACCGGAAGCGCGGCTCTTCGTGGAGCGCCTCGCGGAGGACTACTTCAGGGCGACCGGCGAGAAGCTGGTGGTTACGAGCCTCACGCGTCCGATGTCCAACCAGCCGCGGAACTCGCACGCGCTGTCCGTCCACCCGACAGGGATGGCCATCGATCTGCGGATCAGCCAGCGTCCGGCCTCGCAGCGGTGGATCGAGCGTCACCTGCTGGGAAAGGAAGCCGCCGGACTGCTGGACATCACTCGCGAACGGTTCCCGCCCCACTACCACGTAGCGCTCTTTCCGGGCGCGTACATGAAGCACCTCGAGCACGAGATGGGTCCAGAAGAAGTCGCCTCGGCCATTGCAGCTTTTGACAAGGTCGACTATGGCGCCTTCCACGAAGAAGACGCGGTCGTCATCGAGGAGGCCGAGGACGTCATCGAGCCAAGGCGAATGTCGATCTGGGGATTCATCCTGAGTTTGTTCGGCCGCGGATGAGGTTTCATTCGCGGTGGCACGGGCATCAGGGCCTTCCGGGAGGAGGGAACGGGGAGTCCCCGGGGTGATCTCCGGCGGTAGTGGCCATAGTTTTGGGGCGCGCGGCATGTGTGCCCACTCCCCACCACTTCATCCCTCCGGATTCATGCGTCTTGTCACCACGTCCTCGTTGCTCGCTTTCGTAATGCTTCTGGGCTCACAAGCAGTCACCGCGCAGACAGCCCCCGGCGCCTGCCAGTGGGACGCCGACATCGGCCAGCCGGGAATGAACAATACCGTCTGGGTGATCGACACGTACACGGACGGCGATTCGGAGGTGTTGGTCGCCGGTGGCGCATTCACGATGGCCGGGGGAGAGCCAGCCAATCACATCGCTCGCTGGGACGGTCAGGCGTGGGAAGCCCTCGGTGATGGCATGGGCGGAATCAGCAGTCCGGTCGTGCACGCTCTCGCCAGTTTCGATGCTGGTGAAGGAGCGCAGCTCTACGCGGGCGGAGCCTTCACTACCGCCGACGGCGAGCCTGCGAATCGGATCGCCCGCTGGACGGGCGAGGCCTGGGAGCCGCTGGGCGAGGGCGTCGACGGCAACGTGCGCGCCATGGCCGTCTTCGACGACGGCGATGGTCCGGCGCTTTACGTGGGCGGTCTGTTCTCGAACGCGGGCGGCGAGCCGCGTACCGGAATCGCTCGTTGGGACGGTGAGGGGTGGTCCGACGTTGGCGGTGGCGTAGGTGGCGGCCTGCCGCACATTTACTCGATGGCGGTCTACGACGACGGCTCCGGACCCGCGCTGTACGCCGGAGGCATTTTCTTTACTTCAGGAGGCCAGCAAACGCCCAACATCGCACGGTGGGATGGTGAGGAGTGGTCCTCTGTAGGCGGCGGCACCAACAACTGGGTCAATGGCCTCCATGTGTTCGATGATGGTGACAACAGCGTGCTCGTCGCTGGCGGCTCCTTCACCACGGCAGGTGGCAACAGTGCGAATCGCGTGGCCCGGTGGGACGGTGAGACCTGGGGACCCATCGGCGGCGGCTTCGCAGGCGACTGGCCCTGGGTGGAGGACTTCGAGACGTTCGACGAGGGTCACGGGCCGGCGCTTTTCGCCGCAGGATGGTTCGAGCTTGCAGAGGGATCAGTCGCCAACCGCATCGCGCGATGGGATGGTGAGGCATGGCACGCCCTCGGCATGGGCCTGAACGAGCGCGTCTGGTCGCTGAAGACCTTCGACGATGGTGACGGCGAGGCGCTCTACGTGGCGGGCCACTACACGACCGCCGGCATCTACAGCGCCAACCGGATCGCCCGCTGGGTGTGTGAACCGCCGGTGTCGACCGAGGTAGTCAACGAACTCGATGGCACGCTCCACCTCGCGGCCTATCCGAGCCCGGCCTCCGGCCTGGTGACGATCGAAGTCACCGCGGGCTCGTCGGGCGTGCTGGAAGTGACAGCCTTCGACGTTGTGGGTCGACGGGTGGCCGAGCTGGCCGCCGATTTCCGGCCGGCCGGAAGTAATACGGTGACGTGGGACGTGTCCGGTCTCGCGCCGGGCGTTTACGTCATTCGCGCGCTGATGGGCGAATCGGTTACGTCGACCTCGCTCATCGTCCGCTAGGCGTCTGCTCGGATCGCGCACGCGGTCGGCCGTATTCGTAGCCCGTCATTTCCAGGTAGCCCCTCCCCGTGACGGGCTCTCCGGCGGACGTTCCGCGGATGTCGACGCTGCCCTCCCAGTAGCGCACCACGACGTCCATCTCCTGGGCCTGGACCGGCGCCGTGACTTGAAGGTCGATGCCCTCACCCGTGATGCGGATCCGCCAGTCGACCGGATATCGACCGCCTCGTGGGCTCGTCCAGTGGCCGAGCGGCTCGAGGCTGAACTCCGCCGACTCGACGCGCCGGTACGAACCGTCGGCCTCGACCAGGGCGCCTTTCGAGATGGGGTCAATCGATCCGTCCTCGCGGCGAAGTTGATATAGCATCAGGTCGCGACCGTCGGAGAGCTGGAGCGAGAACCAGTCCCAACCCACCTGGTCCGGCCCGAGCGCCGAGGTGCTCCACTCACGATCCATCCAGGCGAGACCGCGGACCGGGACTCGCTCGCCGTCGATGACGAACGCCCCCTCGGCGGCGATGCGCGTCAGGGAGAAATAATAGGAGGCGTTGCCAGGGTCCGGTCCCTTCTGGCTCCAGCCTCGGTCCCCCTGCAGAACGGCCTCCTTCTGGGGCACGAGGCGGAGGTCCAGGCCGGCGTCCTGGGCTGTAGCGACCAGGCGAACGGGTAGCTGCCCGAAACCGTCGGCGTTGACGTTCCGGAGCAGGGTTGCTTCCCAATCGTCGAGCCATGCGCGAAACGGCTCCGCCTGGGCACCGGCCACGTCCATCGCGCCGCGACGGAGCCGCTCCTCGAAGAAGTGCCGGTCGCCGTCGATG
>JBJHBB010000035.1:0-9930 GCA_050485265.1 Rhodothermales bacterium
GCTCGACACCGAGTTCTACGAGTGCTCTCGGCATTTCCTCCCCTTCTACGAGGGACTCCGGACAGCGAAATCTGATGAGCGTCCCCCGCTCGACCATGGATCCCTCAGGGAACCGGCCCTTCACCGCCTCGACCCGGAAGCCGCCGCCTTCGAGAGCGCGCATCGGATCGTCGAGGAGCACCAATCCCCGCGTCACGAAGAGCTTGCTCATCGCGGTCAGGAGCAGACTCCCCAGGACGAAGTCGACGTCGAGCGACGACGCCAGCAGGCGGCTGGTCTCGAGGAGAGCCCGCAGATCGAAGCGGTCGGTCCGGGTAGGCACGCTGGGAAGCTACCTCGCGTCGTCTCGCGATTGGGTTGGGGGAACGGCCTCAGGTGAGATGAATGACTTCCGCGTGTCGAGCGCCCCCGTCACCGATCTCGATCCGCACGCACGTCTTGATCTGGTGGAACCCTTGTCGACCCGCAGCGCCCGGATTCAGGTACAGCATCCGAGACAACTTCTCGACTCGCTCGATACGCAGGATGTGGCTGTGGCCACAGATGAAAATGTCCGGCGGCGCCTCCCTCAGCGTTCCGCCTATCTCCGGCGCCCATCGGCCGGGGTGTCCCCCGATGTGCGTCATCCAGACGCTGGTACCCTCGAGGTCGATCCGCTGATGCTCGGGAGCACGATGGCGGATGTCCCAACCGTCGACGTTGCCGTAAACAGCCTTCACCGGCGGACCGATGGACTCGAGTTCGTCCAACACGTCGGACGTGCCGACATCGCCGGCGTGGAGAATCAGGTCGCAGGCGCCAAAGACATCGGCTACCTCAGGGTGCAGCCAGCCGTGCGTGTCGGAGATAATGCCGACGAGCACTTAGCGGACCGTCACTCGAAGCCCAAGTCGCGCATGCTCGATCCGAGGGCCCCAGGTCTGGCTCTCTGACTTGAACTCCACCCAGCGGAAAAGCGGAAGGCTCATGTAGGGAGCCACCTGGAAACTGGGACGGCTGTACTCGAAGCCCACGTTGAGCCGACCGACACCGCCGCGAAGCTGTCCTTCGTCGGCAGAATCGAAGCCGTTCTGCGGACGGCCAGCATCATCGCTGTCCTGCGCACGAGTCGAGAGCAGCGTATAGGCCATCCCCTCACCAGAGAGCGTCGTGAAGACGTTGCTCCCGCCTGGATCCAGCAAGAATCTATATCCCCACATCAGATGAACCTCCGTTCCGGACGCACGGGACCGTACGATCTCCGGCTGCGAAAGCTGGAAGTCCGGTCGGACGGTCTCGCCGACGAACTCGAGCCGTTCAAAACCGACCCTTGCTCGGCGCAGGCCCAGCGCAAAGTCCGTCTGGAGAGATGGTGACAAATCGGAGGTCGACAGGAAAGCCACGTCCGTCTGCCTGAAGCCAAAGCCGCTGTCCGAGGAGGGGTCCACCGCGAGACGCACTGCGTAATCCGTCCGTCCGTGGTGCCAGTAGGGTTTAACCACGACCCAGCTGAGCCGTACCGGCGTCGACGACTCCGAGCCGGCGAGGCCCGGGCTCGCGTCGATGATTGCAGACACGTCGATCTGCTGCGCGAGCGCGTAGTCGAGTCGGAGGGAGAGCGCGAAGGGGTACACCGCCGCGCTGGTCCCTGTCGGCTCACTGCCGCGGTAGGCGACGTCGGCCTGCAGGGCGAACCCGTCGAAGAAGCCGCGGCGCGCCGTCTCCTCGACATAGAACGGGTCGAGGGTAGCGAAAGGCCGCTGGGCTTCGGCGGCGGTCGCGACGAGGGTCAGCCCAACGCAAACCGCTCCGATTACCGATGCTATGCGTCTAATGGGGGCCATGAGTGTGACGGTCGCCCTCAATATAGGTGCGGCGCCGGGACAATTGAAGCACTTATACTTCTAGGATTTCTCCCGGTGCCAGCTTCTTGCCGCGCCCCCCCTGGTCTTCGATTCGCTGGAGAAACTCATCCGGGTCGCCGGTCAGCAGGGGGAACGTTCCCCAGTGAACCGGGATCACGAGGCCGGCCTTCACCATGCGTGCCGCGCGGGCAGCTTCGGCCGGACCCATCGTGAAGTCGTCCCCTACCGGAAGCAGCGCGATGTCGATAGAGAAGTCATCGCCATACCAGGCCATTTCGGCAAAGCGATCGGTGTCGCCGGCAGCATAGATCGTGGTCCCCTCGATCTCGAGGATGAATCCTGCCGGATTGCCGCCGTAAGTCCCGTCCGGGAACGACGAGGAGTGTCTCGCCCAGGTCATCGTAGCCCGTCCCCAATCGAACTCCGCGGCACCACCCGTATTCATCGGGTGGACTTTCTCGTGGTTGTGCTTCGACTGGATGTAATTGGTGATCTCGAACTGGCCCACGAGCTGCGCACCCGTCCGGATTGCGATATCGGGGGTGTCGCCCCAGTGGTCGCCGTGCGCGTGAGTGAGCATCAACACGTCGGGGTTGAGCTCATCCGCAGTGATGATGCCTTCAGCGTGGGGATTGCCGGAAATGAATGGGTCGAACAGAAGCGTCGTGCCCCCGGTCTCGATCTGAAATGCAGAATGGCCGAAGTAGGTAAGCTTCATGACGGGAGAGGAGAATTGGACGTGCGCGAATATACCCGGAAGGTCCGCACGCGCTCCCAGCCTCGCCCTTACGACCGCTGTGGACGGCTGCTCTCGCGCCCGCGCACCGGTCGCTCGCGGGCGTCGGCGCGATCACGCATTGGTAGGTACTCATCGGGCACTCTGGGCGGACTGGCAAACCGGCCGCGAGCATCCAGCGGCACCCATTGTGACGGCATGTCGTAGAGGTAGCGTCCGATCCCCCATTGCACGGCGGCGCGTTTCATCGCGGCGGAGAGCCCGCCTTTGACGCCCTGATAGTCTGTGTTGTCGGCACCGTCCCACTTGGTGATCCACCTCGGTGCCATGGGATCCCCGGTTACGTTGATCGCGATCCCGCAGAGCACGCCTCCGGCCGGACCCGGACGAAAGACATTCTTCCAGTTGGCCGGGCCACAGACAACGTCCAGACGGTCCTGGATTGCGCGGTTGGTGAGGAACGGCATGGCAAGGCCCTTCTTGCGATCACGCGTCGTGGCGCCGGGCTTCCACTCGATGTCGTCGGAGGAGAATGGTGTGCGCAAGCGGTCGAGTGCGAGCGGGCGAGGTAATTGGGGAGGTTGCATCGATCAAGCGGCCAGATTGGTGTGTGATAGCAGCGTACGTGGGGATGGGGGTTCGATCTTCGACCATGCGGCCGGCTGGCGCCGGTCAAACCGCTGGACGAGCAAGAATGGAGGACCGTCGCGGGTGACCCTGCGCCGACGTTTCGCACCGTTCGTCGACTGGCGATACCTCACCATGGCAGCGGACATGTCCGACTTGACGGCGGTCTCGCGTGCCTCGAGGCTTGCAAGCAGGGTCAGGTTGAAGCGACCACGCGACGAGAAGACGTCTGGCGCATACCGAGCCGCACCGGCGAGCCGCTCCCACGCGGCGATGATCAGCAAGGCATCGTTGATCGCGCCGGCCGGGTCCGAACCATTGATCCGGTAAACGGCGTCCACGGCTCCTCTTGCGACGAGACGCGCATCTCGGCGCCTCCGGCGCTGGTGATCGCGGAGCGACTGTGAGCCGGCGCACTCCACTGCTATTCGGCGCCCTCTGGGTCCGCCCGCAATGACAAGAAAGTCGACTACGTACACTTCTCGCCCGGGCCACGACTCGATCTCGATCTCGGCCGACGGAATGAGTTCGACTTCATCCGCGATGACCTTGGCGGCGTGCCATGCGAACGCGTCCCTGATACCACCCAGATTCGACCGGCGGCGGCGTGGCACCGAAGGTTCGGCGACGTGACGTGTCGAGGAGCGGGGATTCGAAAGCTGGATCATGGCGACCTCTCGGTGGCATCTTGTGACTGCTTCGCCAAGATGTGGATACAGGGGTGACATCATTCTGTCACTACACCCTCCGTCTTTCTGAAAGTGACCAGAACCACGTTCAGCACGGCCTAGCAAATCACCGCCACAGCTGCCCACATGCTTCGAGCTCTCGCCGTTCTCATCCTCGTCTCGGCCGTCTTCGCGCCGACCGCCGAGGGCCAGGGGTTTCGACTCTTCAACGAGCGCAACCATCCACACCTCGAATGGCGAGTGGCTGAGACGCCACGGTTCCGAATTGCCTATCCAGCCCACCTGGAGGGGATTGAGGTGGCTGCCGCAGCCATCGCAGAGGAGAGCTACGACGCCCTCGCTGAGCAGCTTGGAGTGACGTTCGACCGCCCGATTCGGATCTATTTGTCCGACGAGGACGAGATTGCCAACGGATTCGCAGTCAACGTGGGCAGGGCCGGGCACACCAACATCTGGGTCCACGTCAACGAGACCGCTGAGATATGGACCGGTGACGTGAAGTGGCTCCGCAAGGTGATTGCGCACGAGCTGGCGCACATCTTTCACTACCGCGCCGTCCGATCCCCGCTCGGGCTGGGGCAGGAGATCGTGGCCAACCCGATGCCGCGGTTCTGGACCGAGGGCCTCGCACAGTATCTCACCGAAGAATGGGACGCTCAGCGCGGCGATCGCTGGCTGCGCACCGCCGTCTTCGAGGACCGCATGAGCTACGAGGACGGCACATCGCCCTGGGCGGGTCGCCTCCTCTACGCTTCAGGCAACAGCCAGGTCAGGTACCTCGCGCAAACGTATGGTGACACGACCATCACCCGGATCCTCGAGCATCGCCGACCCTTCCTGCCGGGTCTGCGCGTCCACGACTTCTACAGTGCGTTCCAGAGCGTGGTCGGCAAGCCGTACCGGGAGTTCTATGACGAATGGCGAAAACACGTCAACGTGTACTACAACACGCTGGCGGGCCAGATGGAGCGTGTGGACTCACTCGGCACGCCACTACGAGTGCCCGGACACTTCATCGAGGACCTGCAGTACAGCGCTGACACGACCCAGGTGGCTGCGCTCGTCCTGACGTCCGTCGAGCGGCCTGTTCGGCGACTTGCGATCATAGAAGGCCTCACGGACACGCTGCGAACGCGGAGGGTGCGTGTGGTTGCAGAAGGAGCCCTGAGCGGGCCGATCGCGTGGCGGCCGGACGGTCAGGCCGTCGTCTACGGACGGCGCGTCCGCGGCGAGCGCGGCTCGCTCGTGAGTGACCTGTTCTTGTTCGACCTCGAGCGACTCGAAACTCGTCGCCTTACCCATAGCCGGAGAGCGCACTTCCCCACGTTCTCTCCCGACGGCCGGCGGCTCGCGTACATCGCTTCCGAGGGTGAGACCGCGAACGTCTTCGTGCTCGACCTTGCCGAGGAGCGGGAGGCGCAGCTCACCAGTATCGAGGGGGATGTGCAGCTTATCGGCCTCCAGTGGAGCCCGGACGGCCGACATCTCGCGGCGCAGCATTTCGGGGAGGACGGCGGCCGCGACCTCGTTTTGGTGGACGCAGCGTATGGGACGATATCTCGCATCGGCCACGGCGACCCGTCTATAGATGACCGGGAGCCGGTCTGGAGCCCCGACGGTAGCGCGATAGCCTTCACATCGCTGCGAGACGACGTACCGAACGTATTCGTCGTCGACCTGGTCGACAGTACGGATCCTCCGATAGCTGCCTCGCTGCTGCAGCAAGAGGCACCGGTTGAGCGACGCATCACCCATCTCTTCGCTGGTGCCCGCGTCACCGATTGGTTGCCGCCCGATTCACTCAATCCTGCGGGACGGCTGGTCCTGGTCTCCTCCGAAAGCAAGCGTCGCGAGCGGGCATACCTGATCAGCGCGGATCGCGAGCCGCTCATCTCCCAGCCGCCGTCCGTGCCGGCGGAGTACGCAGCCTGGACCACCCACCGACCCAATCGGACGGTTCCTGACCACATCGAGGGCGACCCCGATCTGGTGCTCAGTCGGTCGGGCTACAACTCCTGGGGGAATCTCACCCACGCCCTCACGCTGCCCCTGCCCTATGCCGAACTGGACGGAAGCGATTTCGGCCTGTCCGGCGCCACGCTGTGGCTGGAGCCGCTGGGCAAGCATCAGATCTTCGCGTTTGGATCGGTGTCGTTCCGAAATCCGATCGCGGACACGTACGCCGCGCTACTCTACGAGAACAATCAATTCAAGCCGACGATCTCGCTCGCGCTGTATCGATACCCCGATCCGGCGAGGTGGTACGGTAGCACGATCCTGGTCGAGGACCTGGCAGGGATTGACCTGGGCGCTTCGCTTCCACTGGATCTCGTCACAACTCCATTCACGTCGATGCGGGTGGACGGCCGATTGCGCTGGGCCCACGCGACACCGTTCGATCAGGACGAATTCGACGAGATCGAGTCCACGACGCCGCTGCTGCGCCCCGAGGCCGGCTACCGCACTGAGGCACGCTTCGGGTTCACCGTCAAGCCGCAGCGGCCCTATCGATTCAACGAGTAGTACACGCTCGACGGCGTGGGCCTCCGCATCAGAACGACCGTCGGCGAGCCGGTTCACCGCGCCGAGACGCGGTTCGTTCGGCCGGACCTGCAGGCGTTCTGGGTCTCACCGGAGATGGGGATCGGGCGCTTCTACCTCTATGGCCGAGCGCAGGCGCAGTTCGGCACGACGCTCGCCCAGGACTTCATTGGGCTCTCCCGGTACGACGACCTCGATCTGCAGATACCGTTCCTCGAGCCTATCACCCTGTCCGACACGGAGCGCGTGCGCGGCTACCGCACGTACGCCATCGGCGACCGAGTGCTGTTCGGCACCATCGAGTATCGGATCCCGCCGGTCTTCGACCTCCAGACGCGCCTGCTTGGCTTCATCAACCTGGGTCGCGTCTCACCAACATTCTTCGTAGATGCGGGAATGGTGTGGTCCGGTACCGAGTGGGACGAGGCGATTCGCCGAACCGGCGTGGGCTTCGAACTGAAGAACCGAGTGACTCTCGGCGGCTTCCCGCTCACTCATGCGGTTGGAGTGGCCCAGCGCTGGAGGGACGTGGGAGAGCGGTTCGACTGGGAGCACATCGACCTCTACTACCGGCTTCAGGCAGTGCTTCCCTTCTAGCAAACGAAAAGCGGCGGGAAGGACATGGCCTCCCCGCCGCTCAGCCCATCGGGTCCGGTGAGATCACCAGATCCTGATTCGGTCCTCGGGAGCGAGGTACATGGGGTCACCCGGCTGCACGTCGAAGGCTTCGTAGAAGGCGTCGAGGTGCGGGACGATGCCATTCGTGCGGAACTCGCCCGGCGAATGGTTGCCGGTCTGCAGCTGCTGGCGCAGGCGAGGCTCGCGCCACAGGACGCGCCACACCTGAGCCCAGCCCATGAAGAAGCGCTGGTCGCCGGTGAAGCCGTCAATCACCGGGGCCTCTTGCCCGCCGAGCGATCGGCGGTACGCCCGATAGGCCATCGTAAGGCCGGCCAGGTCTGCGATGTTCTCACCGATCGTCTGCTCTCCAATGATGTTCTGGCCCGGCAGCGGCTCGAACTGGTTGTACTGGTCGATGATCATCTGGGCGCGGCGCGTGTACTCGGCGGCGTCCTCCTCGGTCCACCAGTCGCGCAGGTTGCCGTAGCCGTCGGATCGCCGACCCTGATCATCGAATCCGTGGCTGAACTCGTGGCCAATCACGGCGCCGATGCCCCCGTAGTTGACGGCGTCATCGGCATCGACGTTGAAGAACGGTGGCTGGAGGATGGCCGCCGGGAAGACGATCTCGTTCATCGTGGACGAGTAGTACGCGTTGACCGTCTGAGGCGTCATGAACCAGCGACCGCGGTCGACCGGTTGCCCGAGGCGCCCCGCCATCTCGTTGAACCCGAAGCGGGCGAGCTGACGCGCGTTTCCAATGAGGTCATCGTCGGCGAGTTCGAGGCTCGAATAGTCACGCCACTGCTCCGGGTAGCCAATCTTGACGTTGAACCGCTCGAGCTTGTCGAGTGCCTCCGCCTTGGTCGCGTCCGTCATCCAGTCGAGTTCGTGGATGGACTCGCGGAAAGCGTCGCGCAGGTTCTCGATCATCTCCGCCATACGCGCCTCGGCCTCGGGCGGGTAGTGACGCTCTACGTAGAGGCGACCGACTGCCTCGCCGACGGCTGCCTCGGTGAAGCCGACTGCCTGGCGCCAGCGCGCCTGAGGCTCTTCCTGACCAGCCAGGGTGCGGCCGCGAAACTCGAAGCGCGTGTCACGGAAGTCGGACGACAGGAGGTTGGCCGCACCGTCCAGCAGGTGCGCGCGCATCCACGCCTGCCAGTTCTCGATGGGCTCGGAGGCCATCATGCCGTCCAGGGCCTCAAAGTAGGAGGGCTGTCGAACGATGACCGAGTCCGACTCCACTTCGAGGTGAGACAGCATTCGGTCCAGACCCAGATTGGGGTGGGCGGCGGCAAAGTCTGCCACGGCGTACTTGTTGTAGTTCGCCTCACGATCCCGATTCTGAACCCGCGACCACTGCGCCTCGGCGAGTCGCGTTTCGAGATCGATCACGGCCTGCGCCGACGCTGCGGGCTCGTCGATCTCGGCAAGCTCGAACAGGTCGGTGAGGTACGTGCGGTAGGCGTCGAGCACGTCCGCCCAGCGCTCCTCGAGGTAATAGCTGCGGTCGGGAAGGCCTAGCCCCGACTGCCCGGCACTTAATGCGTATTGCTCCGCATTGCGCTGGTCCTGGCTCACACCTGTACGGAACGGCGACACTCCGAAGTCGCGGTGCGACTCGGCGAAGTACTCCACCAGATCAGATGCACTCTCGATGGCGTCGATTCGAGTGAGGTCGGACTGGATCGGGCTGATTCCCAGCTCCTCGACACGAGCCTCATCCATGTACGCGCGGTAGGCCGCTGCGATGCGCTGGGCATCAGGATCGTCGGCGTGCCGACCGGCAGCGACCTCCTCAATGATGTCGCGGACGTGTTCGCGCGCCTCGTCACGAAGCTCGATGAAGGCCCCGTAGTTGGCCTGATCCGGTGGGATTTCGGTCGTTTCGAGCCAGCCTCCATTGACGAACCGGTAGAAATCGTCGGCCGGGGAAACGGAGGTGTCCATGTTCTCCACGTCGATGCCCAGGTCTTGCTGGGCGAGGGCCGGCGTGGCAAGCCAGAGAAAGGCGCATGCCAGCGCCGCTGTCAGGTATCGCATGTGCATGAAGGAGATGAGAAGGTCGGGAGCAAGAAACGCGCGCAATCCTAACCAGGGTACTTGTTGCACCGGATATTCATGACTCCCCGGTGCAGGCCCAGAGCATCCTTACAGCACAGACTCATCCGGGAGGGCGCGGAGATTGTACGTTGATGCCATGACACGGCCGTACGCCCCGGCAGTGCCGATCAGGAGAACGTCGCCCTCCTCGCATTCCGGGAGTCTCCGGCCATGCCCCAGCACGTCGCCGGTTTCGCAGATGGGGCCGACGACCTCGGCGGTGATCGCCGGAGCTTCGTCGATACGCGTCAGATTGACGATCTCGTGGTACGCGCCGTACAGCGCAGGCCGCAACAGGGTGTGCATGCCCGCATCGATGCCCACGTAACCAACCTCACCCTTCGATTTCGTCTGGGTGACGCGCGCCAATAGAACGCCGGCCTCGGCCACGAGATAGCGGCCCGGTTCGAGCCAGATTTCGAACCGAGGGTGCTCCCTCCGAAACGCCATGAGATGCTCCGCCGCAGAGTGTACGTCAAAGGGTGCGGCGTCGGCGGTGGCGGGCACTGGAAGTCCGCCACCAAGGTCCAGCACACGAACGTCGGGAAAAAGCGTCGCGGCGTCGGCCAGCGCGCCGGCCGTCTCCGCCCACGTCTGGGGGTCCGTGATGCCGCTCCCCAGATGCGCGTGCAACCCGATCACCCGCCCTCCACACTCGGCTACGGCCGTCACGGCACGGTCCAAGAACGCTATCGGGATGCCGAATTTCGAACCCACGCCGGCGGGTCGGACGCGCGCGTGAAGCCCGCGGCCTCGCCCGGGAACA